>CAZXRT010000217.1:0-1804 GCA_964642535.1 uncultured Methanospirillum sp. | reverse complement strand
CCAGGCCGTACAGGGTATCTGTCGGATAAATAACAAGCCCGTCCTTCATCAGGATACGGACGGCTTTCTGAATGATCGACTTCAAAATCTCCTCCCTTTTACCCGGTTGATATCGAACACCGCTTTTGAAGAGACATGCATCACGGCAAAAACTCCTGCCTGGATCGGGTCGGTGACAACAAGGTCCGCATGCTCTGAAACCGTTCCTGCCATGTTCAGGGTAATTACCGGAATCCCTGCTTTTTTGACGCGATCGACAGCCAAAGTGACATCTCCACCCATGATGGATCCGGCAAGAACAAGAATGGCAGCACGTGGGAGACGGAGAACTGCATCTACCGCATACGCAAGTGTCTGTTCACCGACAAGAGGGATGGTATCTACAGATATTCTCTCTCCTCTGATATTGTGCCGGTCGGCCTCATTGACAGCCCCCATGGCTACTTGTGCCACCTGAGCTCCTCCTCCGATAATTATTACCCGTTTTCCAAAAATGTCAGCCATTGAGCGGTGAATAATCACATCACTGACACTGGGAAGATTCTGAAGACCTGATATCAGTTTCTCTGCAATAACCGTCCCTTCAAATTCAACAAATAACTCATTGTATGCCTCCTCACAGATTCCACTGCAGGATTCAAGATGAATCATGATGATATTTGCATTATTTTCTGCAAATACTGATGCAATATCTTTCAGTACTCCTGATTTGTTTCTGGCAAGGATACAGACTGCGTTCATACCTTCCTGAGTCGCCGGTTCTGTTCCTCTTTCAATGCCGCCGGGAGTTTCACCAGGCATCCGTTTCAATACCATCCAACTATCCACCAGATTCTTCTTTTTTTCAAACGGGGATGATTCTTAGCCAATCCATCCTGCCTTTCATGTTCCTTTGATCTCAACACGCTTTCGGCACTCTCTCCTGACCAGAAAATCATTTGGATTCATATTTATACATAATTCCCTGGATGAGAGCCTTGATAACCATTCCAACTGCAAATAAACAGAGGAAAAGAACAAACCACATCAGAATGCCGACGTTCTCCTGGACGACAGGGATATTTCCGATGAAATATCCTCCAAGAACCAGTCCTCCGACCCAGAGAAGGGCTCCCAGGATATTGTAGAAGAGAAACCAGCGGTAGTGCATCGATCCGACACCGGCAAGAAAAGGAGCAAATGTCCGGATGTATGGCACAAACCGTGCGACAACGATGGTTGCTCCCCCCCACCGTTTATAAAATTCATACGTGTACTGGATCCATTCACCCTTTATGAATCCGGAAAACCTTCCTTCCATCAGCCTGCATCCAGCATAGCGCCCAATCCAGAAATTTACCGTATCTCCGAGAATTGCTGCAATACTGACTATAATGAGCAGGACTCCAAGATGTAATGTTCCGGCTCCGGCAAGGGCTCCTGCGATAAACAGCAGAGAATCACCGGGAAGAAATGGAGTTACCACAAAACCGGTTTCACAAAATATGACGATAAATAAGATGAGATATATCAGAACGCCCAGTTCATCCGCCATCTGTGACAGAGATGTATCAAGATGAAGAAAGAGATCTACAAGGCTTACTGACATGAATGAATATCGTTGTCTTTCGCTACAGATGAGGTTTCCCGGAGTAAGCCGGAACCTGCATCGGGAACTGACAGGATCTAAAAATCGGTCAGTCTAAATACCCGGAGAGAGCATACCCAGAAGGTATGACGAAAAAGATCCTGGTTGCAATAGATGGTTCACCCGAGGCAGATACCGCCCTGCTGAAGATGCTTGAATTTATCCGGCCTGACGAAT
>CAZXRT010000216.1:3435-4463 GCA_964642535.1 uncultured Methanospirillum sp. | reverse complement strand
ATACCGTGGTCGGAACGATATCAGAAATACGGACAGAACCGGGTGATGAGCCGGAAGAGATTGAGAGTGAAATGAACCTGGCTGTGCCCGTGCAGAGGGAATCCGGCTTTCCCTCCCTCACCCAGGCAACCGTGCAGATGGAGAGGTTTCAGGAGATGACCGAGGATGATATTGAGTATGGTCCGTACGAGCATGCGGAATGGATCATGACCGGCGGGTCAGCCGGAAGTGTGGATGTTGAGGTTAGAAATCTGATCGGTGATACCGATCACCATGAAGGATGGGGACTGAGTGCAAACGTGGTTGCCGGGGCAACTGCGGAGTTCATCCTCCCTCTGGCCGTAAATCCCGATGCTCATATCAGGTACCTGAAGATAGTGGATTATCTTCCTCCGTATGACATGGACCCGGAGATAAAAATTCGCTCTGTATCGGTGCATAACGGATACGAGACTGTTGCATCGTATACTCCACAATACTGGGTCCATGAGTATGAACGGGTCCATATCGTCGATCTCGGGGAGTATTATTCGTTTGATAAAGGATTACAGATGGAAGTTGCCGTTCACAATGGAGAGGAGTCCTTTTCCAATCAATATATCATCACAGGATATGGTGCCCTCCAGGAATGGTAGACTCATGCCTCTCCAATGAGTACCTTCCTTTTACGATTTTTCAGTAATCTGCTCGGATCAGGGTCTGGAGGTGCGGTCATGCACACTTCCCATGATCCGAAATCCCCCCGGCGGAAGCGTAATCTCAAACCGGGCCCCTAACCCTTGCGTTCCGGTCTCTTCGATGGTCATACCGGTAATAGAGAGGATCTCCCTGACCAGGAACAGCCCAAATCCCGTGTTCTTCCCAACGCCCCGGAGAAATATCTTCTGTTTCATCTCATCCGCAATCCCTGCCCCGTCATCTTCGCAGATGATAACCAGGTTGTCTCCCCGTTCTACCCAGGAAAACCGGATCCTGGTTATCTTCTCTCCATACCTGACCGCGTTATCGATCAGGTTGTAAAAGACCTT
>CAZXRT010000216.1:2899-3425 GCA_964642535.1 uncultured Methanospirillum sp. | reverse complement strand
AAATAGTAGATATATCAAAGCAATTCAACAAAGTGAGTAGAATGTTTATTCATTTTGAGTTCAATATGTACGGAAATATAAAAACAACACTTCTTTTCCCAAGATTTTTGTATTGTCTTAAAAATAGACACAAAAATACTACAGTTTTATTACATCAGGTTGTAAAAGACCTTCCCGATCATCGGGTCAGCATACAGCCAGAGTTCTTCGGATGGAGATTCGATGACAACCCCTGATGATTCAAATGCCTGGATCTGTTCACGGATGATATCACCAAGGAAGTACCACCCGGGTCTGACCGATCCCAGTTCGTTATACATCCGCGTATACTCTATCTGGGTCCTGATGATCTCGCTTGCCGCCCTGATCCGAAACAGGTTCCGGTGCATGTCCCCTTCTCCCTCCTCTGCGAGGTCAAGAAACCCGTTCAGGGCTGTCAGCTGGTTCAGAATATCATGTCTGGTGATACTGGTCAGCAGACTGAGTTTCCTGTTTGCCTGCTCAAGTGCCTGCAGGTCCAGAACCC
>CAZXRT010000216.1:0-2889 GCA_964642535.1 uncultured Methanospirillum sp. | reverse complement strand
TATCTGAAGCAAATGTGAGAAGTGCCTTTTTTCCGTCCCAGGAAAAACCGGTGGTGGTGATCTCGATCCACCGTACGATCCCCTTCGGCAGACGAATTCTGAACTCACATTTCCCGGGAATTGACTGAGATCTGGCGTGGTCTGCCATGTACCGGAAAACCAGGTCCCGGTCATCGGGAAAGACCAGTTCTGTGACTGACCTGATATCTGTCTGTATCCCGTTCTCCTGGAGGTACCGGGTAAATCTGCTGTTTTTATAGCAGATCTCATCCTCACAGATGAGGAAGATCATGTCAGCAGAACTTTCAATCAGGTCGCGGTAGGTAGCCGCTGATTCGGCATCTGCCTCATCCGAAACATCTGCGGGCATTTGCTCAAAAACGAGCAGAATCCGCTCTCCCCGGAGTTGATGGAGACGGATCACATAGGAGGTCTTTGGACCATGAAGACAGGAAGGTCTGACGGGGCTCATCGGAAGGCCAGTTCCCATTTTCAGTTGGTCACACAGGGTTTTCCACTCTTCTGTCTCTATCCCTTCGGGAGAAATCTCCTCCAATGACTTTCCGATGAACATTTCCGGATGAGGGCCCAGGATTTCTTTCGCTGCCGGGTTTGTCCTGACCAGGAAATATGAGGGATCATCGGGTTGAGTCTGGTGGACGATCATCAGGGGGAGGTTCAGGTCATTGAAGATCTCATCATGGGCAAGGAGATCATCAGTGCTCTCTTTCTGTGATGTAATATCCCGAATTGTGCCGACGATCCGGATCATCCGGCCCTGCTCATCATATCTGACCGCTTTGCCTCGGGAAAGCATCCATCGCCATGACTGGTCATTATGTCGTACCCTGAACTCGACCCCGAACCGGTTGTCTTCATGGTTCATGTATTGAGAGAGTGCCTCTTTAATCCGGGGGCAATCTTCCGGATGGATCAGGGATTTCCAGGTATCCTGGTCATGCGGGTCAAAAAATGCATCCTGCCCGAGAAGAGAGTATACTTTCGGACTGACATACACGTCACCGGACCGCATATTCCAGTCCCAGAGTCCCTCTTCAGAACTTTCCAGTGCAAGACTGAGCCGCTCCGTGCTGATTGCAAGAGCTTCCTGCTGCTCCTGGAACCGGGTGTTATGATCCCTGAGTTCTTCAGCCGCTGCCAGGAGTTCTTCGTTTGCGGTGAGCAGTTCGTCATTTTTAAACGATAACTCGGTCTCTGCATTCCTGCGAACTGTGCTGTCTGTCCCGATGGCGATGCTTCCTGATACGGTGCCGTCAGGGCCGGCCAGAGTGTGGGAGTACCATGAGATTACCTTTTTCTCTCCTGATCTACTCACTATCCGTGTCTCAAACTCCCGAATCTGCTTCTTTTCAGAGAGGGCCTTCTCGATCAGCCGGCTCGCTTCAGCCCTGACTTGTGGATCCGGGTATAAGAGAGTTCTGATCTCTGAATTTCCGAGGACCTCCTCTCTGCGGTATCCTGATATCGTCTCGGCACCACGATTCCAGAAGGTGATATTCCCGTCCTGGTCCTGGGTTTCAATCCAGACCGCTGATGTCTCGAGCATCTCCTGCTGGAACAACAAAAGACGGGTTTTTTCTTCTTCTGCTCTCTTGTGATCGGTAATGTCGGTTGACAGATGAATGATCCGCTCAATCTCTCCCGAATCTGAAAGGACCGGAGTGCAGGAGACCAGGAAGGTCTTTTTCAGTTTCGAATGGAAAACCTCGAACGTTTCATGTTTTCTTGACCTGAGCACCCGTGCGACGGGTCCATCTGTTCCTATCTTTTCATCAGGAACAAAGACCTGGGAATACTGCCTGCCTTCCAGTTCACCTTCCGGCAGTCCGAAGAGATCATACGTGGCCTTATTTGCGGTGATGATTTTGAGGTCAGAATCCAGGACAAGGGCTGACTGGGCTATCCCCTGAAAGATCCCGTTCCATTCCCGGATTTTTCGCTGAAGTTCCTGTTCAGCCGTTCTCCGGTTTACGGCATGATGGACCTTGTTGATTAGATCTGCAAACTGGCTCTTTGGGTCTCCGCCTTTCTGGATATAAAAGTCAGCCCCGGCATTCAGGGCCTGGATAACCACTTCTTCCCGCCCTCTCCCGGTGAAGATGATGAACGGGATATCATTGCCAGACTCCCGCACGGCTCTGAGAAAACCGATCCCGTTCATCTCCGGCATCTCATAATCAGAAATGATGACATCGACCGGGTTATCTTTCATCAGAACGAGGGCGTCGCTGGCTGAAACCGCGGTGAGCGTCGTGATCTCGTGGGTTCTCTCGAGAAATAACTTCCCTATCTCCAGAAGGGCAGGTTCGTCATCCACGTAGAGGACCCTGAGCATATGTAGTAGTATATACCATCCGGATATTTGAAGACTGATACCATCAGAGAGCAGGAATCAGGCGAAAATTTACCTTTTATATGAACAGACCTGCCATAGGCTGCTCATGGATGCACCGGGACGAATTTTACCGGCATTCAGGATAGAAAAAGGGAGAGATTATGTCAGTCTGACCGGGTTAGAATCGGTTTTTTCCGGTTCTGTCACCACTGCAGTTCCGTATGCGAGAACTTCGGTCATGGACTGCCCAATCTCTGAGGAATCAAATGAAACGCTGATCACAGCATCTGCTCCGAGTTCCCTGGCATGAGCCTTCATTCGATCCAGTGCATGGGACCGGGATTCATTGAGCAGTTCGGTATATTCATGGATCTCGCCTCCCATGATAGTACGAAGTCCTGCAACCACATTTCCCCCGATTCCCCTGCTTCTCACAATAATACCCCAGGTAAATCCGACGGTACGGATGATCCGGTGTCCGGGAATGTACGGGGTGCTGACTACGATAATTTCTCCTTCTTTCATGGGTGCTG
>CAZXRT010000215.1:3102-4484 GCA_964642535.1 uncultured Methanospirillum sp. | reverse complement strand
GTCATTGCAGCGAGATAATCTCCGAGTTTCCCTTGTGCATATCCGTATGAGGCCAGCATATCAGGATCATCAGGGAGGAGTTCAAGACCGCGTTTGTATGAATCCCGTGCACTCTCATACATCTCGATTTTTAGCGCACAATACCCCTTTCTCCGCCATCCTTCAGCCAGATCGGGGGTGATTGCGATCACCTGATCATACACGTCAAGGGTATTCTGATATCTTTTCAGTTTATACTCAATAACTGTCATCCGGTCCCATTCGCCGGTGAACCGGACATTTGATGCTACTGATTCATAATATGCATCGACGGGCTCCATCTGTTTAGTTATTCGTGAGTTCTTGACTCCCTGGTAATACCAGAGGTCATTCTTTTCCATGGTGGTAAATCCTCCGTCATAGGAATAGAATGCATTCCGGTAGTCCTGCTGGGTGTAGTAGGCATCGCCCGCAACAAACCACTGGGGGACATTGGTCATCTCAATCTTTTTCGCGGCAACGGCGCATGTAATAGCGGTGGAATAATCCCTTTTTTCAAGCAAGGCATATCCCTTATTTGAATAATATGGAGCATGAGTGGGATCCAGAGCGATAGCTGTATCAAATGACGATAATGCCCGGTCACTCTCATTCATGTACCGGTATGTCACTCCCAGATTGTTCCATGCCACGGAATAATCAGGACTCACATCCAGTGCCTTTTGATAGACTTCAATCGCTTCAGAGTATTTTCCCAGTCGTGTCAGTGCGACTCCCTGCAGGTTGTATTCCTCCGGTTCACCCGGCGAGAGAGCAGCGGCTTTTGCAAAGGCATCGGCTGACTTTGCATAATCACCCAGGTTTCCCCATGAGCTTCCGATGATATGCCATGCAAAGGAATTTGCTGAATTGATGGCCAGAACCTGCTCTGAACTGTGTATCGCATCCGGGTATTTCTCTCCGTTATAGAAAATCAGGGCCCGGTACATCAATGCAGTCTCATTGTCCGGATTGTAACTGAGGATCAGATCGTTTTCCCGGATCAGATCGTCGACGGTAATGGATGTGTTATCATCTGCCCGTAAAACCGGGGTTATTGCGAGAAGGATCAGGAAACTGATACAAAACAGTAGTCTGTTCATCGGGACTCCGGGGGTTGACACAGGCGGGTGGTATCAACTGTATCGGTCTCTTATCAAAAAAAGATGTGGATCCAGCTGCAGAGTGGCTGGTTATTGTTTGCGTCCGGTGCAGGGGTTAATATCTTTTCCCAGGCATCCGATAGCATCTGCACGACACCGCTGGCAATGGGACATCTGTTTTACATATGGCTTGCATTTTTCCTGCATAGCCAGTTTCTCTTCCACTGTCGGGGGGGTCAGGTGCACAAATTTTCCCTGGGC
>CAZXRT010000215.1:0-3092 GCA_964642535.1 uncultured Methanospirillum sp. | reverse complement strand
CAATGAGAGGAATGATATTATGAATGTATACTCCCATAGAACTGATTTTTTTGGCTATTTCAACAATCTGCGAATCGTTGATCCCTGGGATATAGACCGTATTTATCTTCACCAGCATTTTTCTTTCTACCGCCATCTGGATTCCTTTGAGTTGGTTATCAATCAGCTGCTGGGCCATTGATCTGCTGGAATAGAGGCGTTTTCCTTCATAGTCGATGTACTGGTAAATCTTCGCCCCGATTTCCGGATCCAGGGAGTTCATGGTGACAGTAATATTCGTCACTCCGTATTTTTCCAGAAGGTCGATCTTTTCAGGGAGGAGAAGACCGTTTGTACTGACACAGAGGATGAGATCCGGATATTTCTCATGAATCATCCTGAATGTCTCAAACGTTTCATCATTGGCAAGAGGATCTCCGGGCCCGGCAACTCCGACCACCTTGATATAAGGATGCTCAGCGATGATGCCTGAAATTTTTTCAAGAGCTTTTTCGGGATTGAGGACTTCGCTGGTTACACCAGGTCTGCTCTCATTGACACAGTCGAATTTTCGTACACAGTAATTGCACTGGACATTGCATTTCGGAGCCACGGCAAGGTGTGCTCTGCCATAGGTATGGCTGGCTTTTTCACTGTAGCAGGGATGTTCCTGGATCTTGCGCATCTGATCTGGATCCCATTGCACAACAGAACCATCAACGATCGATTCTTCATATGTATTTTCTGGCATGCGTACCATTACGTCTGATTTCAATCTATTTATGATTCAGGTTACTATTTTTTCATCTGGCACAATCTGAATTGATTAACATAAATCGTACATCTCAGGAAAAATCATCCGGTTTGAGGGTGCATAATCTGTCTTTTCCATGAAGTGGGAGTGAATTATTCTTTGCCCATCCCTTCAGAATCTGTATGATGATCTCTTCATGACTTTCCTGCATATACCGTGCGGCCTCATCGATATGGGAGAATATATTAGGATCCAGGGTGATTCGGATCTCATGTTCCTGGTCTCTATTCTTTTTTGCTGCTGGATGATCCGGGAGTATGTCAGTTGCCATGAATATCAGAGGAAATGTATATGTATTATCATTCTGTAGAATCTCTTTCATGGAAGAAGCAGGAGTTGTTGAGGTCCTGGATACTGACTGGGAGGGCAAGGTAGAGAAGAATTCACGACCGGTCCTGGTTATGTTTTACAGCCCGACCTGCAGGCATTGTATCCAGATACAACCATTTTTTGAAGAACTTGCGAAAAATTTCTCAGAAACAGTTTTGTTTGTCAGGCTGAATGTTATCCGGTTTTCCTGGCTGGCTGAACGGTATGGGATTATGGCAACTCCGACTTTTCAGTATTTCTGCGGAGGAAAGCCGGTTCAGAGCAGGGTTGGTGCGGTGTACCCGGCGATGCTGAAAAAGATGATTGAAGAGATGAACGAACACGGAGAAGAATGCCGTCTTCGTTCTTCTGAGATCAGATATGAAGTAACCGGATACGGATGATTCAGATTTGTCCTGAAGTCATACTCTCATCATCAGGTAGTTCCAGAGTATCACTCGCGTCAGCCTGCAGATCGATGACCGGTTTCAGCCAGGTCAGTTCAAGAACGCCATTCTGGAAGGAACGCGAGATTGATGACTCAATAACGGGGGGGAGTTCGGTAGAACTCCGGTACCGGGTTGTTCCATCATACCCGATGATATGAAGGGTATGGTCCTGAAACGCGATACTGATATGTTCATTGGAGAGTCCTTTTAGTTCACAGGTAGCCATTACCCGGCCGTCCCACTCGATAACCTCGATTGCCGGGTGCTCAACGTCACGTCCTGGCCCTCCGCCTCCATGTCCTCCGGGAAATCCGGGAGGGACACCACCAGCGACGATAATATTAACCCCAATCACACCGGGTCGTATCTGACCCGGTCCTAATGCCTGTCCCAGGATCTTCCTGAGCAGGTCTTCAATATTTTTGAATTCTTCCGGGGGGGTATCGCTCATGATTGGTTTTCTCCCTTTTATGTTAGGTGGGATTTCTTATCAAGTTCCTGCACCTTCTCGCGTATTCTGAGAAAGTCTTTTCTTCCCTCTGAAAAGAGAAGTCCTTTCAGTTCATCACCCTCATCAGGAGGTATTGAACTTTGTTTTGCTGCTGATATGAGGTTCAATGCATCTTCAAGGATTTGAATCTGATCCTGGTTGTAGAGGATCTGCCATGACTGACGGGCATCACGGATTCGTGCTCCTTCATCAAGGGATCCCTTCACCCGGTCAAATGCCTGGGTTATGTGTTGTCCGGTAATCCTGACATTTATGGCCGCATCCTCCATTTCTGTATCCGATCTCCCGGCCATCAGAGTGATAAATTCGCGCATAGCTGCAAGTTTTGCCTCTCTGATGAGAGCCTCGATATCAGCTCCGACATACCCTTCCGTTCTTTGTACGAGGTCATCCAGGGTGATATCCTCGGTAAGCAATGCATCTGCATCTTTCAGATACACTTCAAAGATCTTTTTCCTTCCTTCTTTTCCCGGAGAAGGTACGTGGATATGTCTCTCCAGTCGTCCGGGTCTCATTAGTGCCTCATCAAGCATATCCGGCCGGTTTGTGGCCGCGATAATGGTGACATTTTTCAGTTCTTCCATACCATCCATCTCTGTGAGTATCTGCGATACCACGCTTTCAGTAACATGGCTGGCATCAGAATAACTGCCCCTTTTCGGGACTAAAGCATCGATCTCATCAAAGAAGATGATCGACGGGGCGGCCTGACGGGCTTTCCGAAATATTTCTCTGACTCCTTTTTCTGATTCTCCAACCCATTTTGAGATCAGTTCCGGACCTTTTACTGATATGAAATTGCATTCACTTTCATGCGCCACTGCCTTGGCCATAAGGGTTTTTCCTGTTCCCGGCGGGCCGAAAAGAAGAATTCCCTTGGGTGTCTTGGTCTGGAGTTTCCTGAATAAGTTTGGGTAGCGCAGTGGCCATTCAACTGCTTCACGCAGATCTTCCTTTACCTTGTCCAGGCCTCCAACCTGATCCCAGGTGACGTCAGGTACCTCGATCATAACCTCCCGCATTGCAGACG
>CAZXRT010000214.1:0-4517 GCA_964642535.1 uncultured Methanospirillum sp. | reverse complement strand
ATGCACTCATCGGTTCTTCTGATTATGCAGCAGAAGGGCAGGTTGACGGTGAGGTGAGGGCCGATACCGGTGAAGAAACCGCATCTGATGCATCCGCTCAGGCTGATGCACTCCTCTCCGGGATCGTAACAATTCTGTCGATCCTCTTCTCTATCGGCATGCTCATCCTCGGAATCATCATCATCAGGCTGCTCCCTCTCTCATGGAAAGCCGTTACCGGCGATCTCCGGGAAAATGCCCTGATGGCGGTGATTATTGGTGTCGCAGGAATCATTGCAACCGGAGTTCTTATCATTCTCCTGATCATGACGATCATCGGAATCCCTATTGCGCTTCTTGGCGGCCTGGCCTTGTTGATCGGACTGATCATCTCAACCCTGGTTACCAGTGCTGTAATAGGATCCTGTGTTGCAGAAAAAACGGGAAAAGATCTCTCGCCAGCCATTTCATTCATTATCGGGTTTATCATCCTGGAAATTATCTGCATTATCCCGATTCTGGGGATTATTATAAAATTAATTGCGATATGTGCCGGCTTTGGAGCTCTGCTGATATCTGCAAGAACGGCTGTTATTTCCCAGGCCGGAACAGCCTGATACTGACCGGTTTGAAGGGGCACAAACCTTTTCCCTCCAGCCGGTATGGTATAGCATACCGGCAAAGGAGGTCAGCAAAGCATGTTCCAGGTTGCTATCGAAGCCCATGAAGGGCTCATCATTGCGGCTGCTATTATTCTGCTTCTGATATGGAGGAAATATTCACGTTCCGGCATTCCCCGTTTCAGAGTGATCATCCTCTGCGTAACCTGCATCATCGTATGGATTGCCAGTTTCATCAGTTCACTTCACGACACAGATCCAAATCATTCCATGCTCTGGGAGACGCTTAACCTTTTGAGTATGGCGGCAACACTCTTTGTCCTGTTCATTGCCCTTTCAGAGATATTACAAAGTCCGGGATACTGAGGGTTTTTAAAAAACCTTCATCGGGCCCGGTTTTCATCCTGATGCGAGGGGAAAAATGCAGAAAAAAGTAAATCTTTGCGGATCCTTTTTTTCCCAATGTATCTTCTCATGACGGTGGGGACCGGAATCGGTTCCGATCCTGCAGATGCCATACAGCGCCTTGTTCGTTCCAGCAGTTTCATCATCAAAACCTATCAGCCTGAACATGTCATTTTTTTCTGCTCACCGGAGAGCACTCCCCGTGTCGCTGATATCAAGCAGGGATGCATCGATATCTGGAAGATACAACCCCCCGATTCAGAGATCTGTCTCATCAGCGACCCGACTGATTTCACCCGGTGCTTTGAGATCATCTACGGAGTCTGCTCACTCTTCCAGGAGTTTGAAACGGTCATCGATGCCAGTTCAGGCACCCGTCCCATGATCATGGCGGCAACCATCGCATCTTTCCTCACCCAGTGCCAGGTATCTCATGTCACCGGGGAAAAGGAGAACGGCCTTGTTATCGCAGGTACAGAGCAGGTCAGAGAGATGGCCCTCTATGCCGCATATGACAGGCTCAGGTTTCATCGTGCCATCGAACAGTTCAACAGGAGACATTTTGCGAGTGCAGTCGAACTCCTCACCGGAATGACCACACTGCCGGAGCGTGACATCTATTATACCATCTTTTCTGCATACTACTTCTGGGATAAACTCAATTACCAGGAAGCCTTCAGATACATGGAATATGCCCGGGATCTCACCGAATCAATCCCTCAAAACAGGGATTTCCTGCATTCCCTGGTTGAACTTGAGAAGAAAGAAGACAGCCGGCTTTCAAAAAGAGAGGAGAGCAGGGTCAGACAGGAGAAATATCTCTATATCCTGGTTGATCTCCTGAATAATGCAAAACGCAGGATCGAAGGGGAACGGTTTGATGATGCCCTTGCCCGCCTGTACCGGGTTGTTGAACTCCTCTCCCAGGTTCTTCTGCTCAGCTGGAATATCGATGATATCGAGGGAAAAATTCAATTTTCTGATCTGAGGCGTCTTCTCCATGATAAGAAGGATATATCTCTCTACGCCCGGAGGGCAGATAAAAAGGGGGTCATCAGGATCGGACTTCGATCCAAGTTCATGCTCCTTGAAGACCTTGGAATGAAAGGAGCAGCCTCGTATTACCAGCAGCTGGAACCCTATCTTCGGCTTCGGAACGACTCAATTCTGGCTCACGGACTCTCTCCGGTTCAGGGAGTCGTTGCAAGGCAGATGTGGCAGGAAGTCTTCAGCGTTACCTGCCTTGCATGCAGGGATATGCCATTCGATCTTGAAACACTCCTGATCAACTCGGACTATCCGATCCTGGAAACACCCCTTCAGTAAAAGCCTATCGCCGGTATCTGGCAGAATCTCATCCCATGACTTCCCCCTGCTGATAGGGAAATGCCGGCCCGGAGCAGGATTAAAAGAATGAAACAGAGATCTTTACCATCTGAAACACACATGGTATTCTAGCAATGAAACTCTCTCCCTGCCGGAAAGTATACCAGAAAGAGACACACAGGACCCGTTCACCAGAGGAGACCTATGAAAACATCAGAAACCTGGTGATCCCTGCCGGAATTACCAGGGTCGCTGATATCACCGGTCTTGACCGCCTGGGCATTCCTGTCTTCTCCTGCATCAGGCCTGATGCCGCGGAAGGTGCGATATCAGTCTATAATGGAAAGGGAGCGACAGAGATTGCCGCAAGAGTCTCGGCCATCATGGAAGGGCTTGAACGGTACTCAGCCGAGATGCATGATCGGGAGACTATCCTCGCACCATACGGGAAAATATCAGAAGAGATGGCGGCCCTCTCTCCGGTCGACCTTATCCTGCCAAAAGGAGCGGATCCCCATGAACCGGTTCCCTGGATCTCGTCATATGATATCATGAACCAGGAGGAGATGATGATCCCGGCCCAGGCCGTTTTCCATCCCGTTCCCCGGACGATGGGAAAGCTTGTCCGTACGAACACCAACGGGATTGCCTCAGGCAACACCCGGGAAGAAGCCGTTTTTCATGGATTGTGCGAGATCATCGAACGTGATGCCTGGTCTTTAGCCGAGGCGGCAAACAATGCAGGGCCGGTGATCACCGGGATCACAAACCCGGTGATCACCGATCTGATCCGTAAGTTTACCGATGCCGGGGTGGAGATTATCCTGCGTGATATATCCAGCGATATCGGCCTTCCTACCGTTGCTGCCGTTGCCGATGATGTAATGCTTCGCGATCCCACCCTGCTCTGTATCGGGATGGGAACCCATGCAGTCCCGGAGATAGCTGTCCTTCGTGCCCTGACAGAGGCTGCACAAAGCAGGGCAACCCAGATTCATGGTGCCAGGGAAGATACACAGGAAGGGCACATGAAGCGGCAGATCGGATATGAACGAACCAAGCGGCTGAACCGGAAATGGTTCGAAGATGGGCGGGAGATTGATATCACCGGGATGTATGCATTCAGATCCGATGATTTCCTGGATGATATCACCTACACCCTGGATGAACTGAAAAGGTGTGGCCTGGAGCGGGCATACATCACAGACCTGACAAGGCCGGAGATCGGCGTTCCGGTTGTCAGAGTGACGGTTCCCGGCCTGGAACAGTATGCCATGGACCCGGACCGGGTGGGAGAGAGGTGCAGACGTGCCAGACGGAATTATTTACCTGGGTCCAAGCCTTCCACGAACTGAAGCAGAGAAGATCCTACGGTCCGGTCCGGTTGAATACCGCCCACCGGTAAAAAGAGGCGATCTGGCAGGAGCCGTTGCTGCAGGACCTACAATTATCGGTATCATAGACGGGCTTTTTTTTGAAAATGCTGCTGTAGGACACAGGGAAATACTGTCAGTTATCAGGGCAGGAATAAGGGTTATCGGAGCATCATCGATGGGAGCGCTCAGGGCAGCAGAACTTGAATCCTTTGGGATGGAGGGGATCGGAGAGGTATACCGGCGGTACCGTGACCATGAGATTGAATCTGATGATGAGGTCGCGCTCATCTGTGATCCAGACACGGGGACCGCATTCTCCGAGGCACTGGTAAACATCAGGATCACCCTCGAAAAAGCCGTCCGTGAAGGTTCCCTGCTTCAGGAAGAAGCAGAAAGCCTGCTTGAAACAGCCCGGAACCTGTATTACCCTGACCGGACTTTCGAGCAGGTCGTCAGTTCCAGCAGACTCGCTACTGACAGAAAAACTGGATTCAGACAATGGCTTGCTGAAAACCGCGTCGATCAGAAAGAGGAGGATGCCCGGCAGGCACTCCTGTACATCAGGGATATTCTCGCAATTCCTGAACCGGCAGGAGATCAGGAGGAGAGAGGATGACAGATCTCCGGTATGCCCGTCAGATCCCGGTCATCAGTCCGGAGGGTCAGAAAAGGCTTGCAGATGCATCAGTCCTCATTGCGGGAGCCGGAGGTCTTGGATCACCAGTGGCTACCTACCTTGCCATGGCCGGAACCGGCGAACTCATCATAGCTGACCCTGACCTGGTTTCTGAACCTGACCTGAACCGGCAGT
>CAZXRT010000213.1:0-4527 GCA_964642535.1 uncultured Methanospirillum sp. | reverse complement strand
ATTGGAATCAGGGCTCCGATGACCACCGCTTTCCTGATTTCCCGCCCTTTTGACAGAGAGAGAAAATCATCGCCTTCGATGACCGAATAAGAATCGAAAGAGCGTTCGGCCCAGATACCCGCAGACAGGGCATTCATCGTTGCGATTGCGATCGCCTTTTTTATCGGGCTTTTCTGATCAAGATACCGGAGCACATCCAGGACCGGGGTGTTCTTCATCCTCCCGGCACGAGGCATCGCTCTGGCTGATGTCGGGCAACAGACCGATTCAGGAATCTCTTTGATAGGAGTAAAGCAGATTCCTCCAAACCCGGTACTCAGTTCTACCCCGGTGTAAAAGATACCGATGACCACTCTTTTGATATAGATCTCTGATATCTTCTCTCCGATGATTTGTTTTATCTGCTCGCATGTCTCATGCAGAATTGAGCCCGGTGTATCTTTCTGATCCGGGCCGGTCTGCGTACAAGTTATCGTTTCACACATATCTGCATCATCCGTTTTAGAGAGTCCAACTATTCCTTCTGCCCGATATGGATAAATGGCTCGCCATATGCCCCGGAGATCGTATCGGCTGAAAGTACCTTCATCCCATGTGAGGCAAAAAGTTCCTCAAACGTTTCCTGGTGGCAGAGCGGGTGGCCTGCACTCTGCATCGACCGTTCGAGTTCTACGGTTGCATCCTGCAGGGGAACACAGCCGGAACTGCAGAACCAGTGGTTTGAGACAAAGATACCTCCCGGCTTCAGACCGTTGTGTATGCGGGAAAAGATGGAGGGAAGCTGGTCCCTGAACTTGTAGAGAAGATGGGAGACGAGGATGATGTCATATTCAGGCCGGAGTTCCATGGTGCAGATATCTCCTTCCAGAGCATCAATTCTTCCGGACAATCCAAACTGCCTGATGTATACGGGAGCAAGGCTTACCACATGGGATTGATCAAGGATGGTTGCATGAAGGTGTTCGTTCAGCTGACACAATCCGATGCTGTGCAGCCCGTGACCTCCTCCGATGTCCAGCATCCGGGTGGATGAAGAAAAGGAAGGGAGAGTAGCAATCTTTTTTACCAGGTTCTGTGTCTCTCCCTGCATTGTTCTCTGGGCAAGTGCCCGTAAAAATTCCTGTGATGGACCCGGTGTATTGGTAGAAACATTTCCATCCTGTGCCCTGAGTGCCAGGGGTAGATGAGTCCATCGTGATGAGTCGCTGCTTGTCTGGCTGATCAGATCGCCCTGGTAGGTCGGACTGGAGGGGATCAGAAATTGCCGGGATATCACGGTGTTCTGATACCGGTCTCCATCCTGAGAAAGGAAGCCCATCTGGACCAGACACCGGAGATAACTGCGGGTCAGCATCCCGTTCAGGAAGAGGAAAGAGGTTATCTCTTCCCGTTCAGCCCCGTTTCTCTTCTCCAACTGCTCAAAAAGGCCGAATTCGATCGCTGACTGCAGGACCTGGTACCGCTGGTATCCGGAGATGACCTTTCCGATATCCTGGAACCCATCGGGAAACGATATTTCTGCTAATTTCAAATCTTTCATGATACCTCTATGAGGATGCAGGAGCAGAAGCGGTCAGAACCTGATCGATCTCTTCATCTGAGAGATCATACCCGTAGAACGTGCTGAAGAACTTCTTTGTTTCGGATTTCATATCAATATCAGCGAATTTATCAGGATACAGGGTCTTGGCAAGCCAGAGGAATCCGAGAGGCGATTCAGGAGACGGCCGGTCCCACCAGAACCCGCCAACCGGGATATGGTATATCTCTCCTGCCTTTAGTGCCTTCAACTGAGAGAATTGAGGATTCCCGTATATCTCCTCGTCTGGAATGTATTTTCCTTCATTTGAGCTGACGATGATCACTTCAGGATCCCATGTGGTCAGAATTTCTGGATCAATGTCCCGGCCTATCCCAATCTCATCAGCAACATTGATACCCCCGGCTGTCGTGATGAATGAATGACCCCACCATTCTTTCCCGTTTGTGTGCAGAGGTCCACCGAGCATGTAATACACCCGTTTCTTTTCGCTTTCCGGGATCGTGCTCACTCTGTCGTTTACAAGTTCGACGGTATCATTCCAGTACGAAATAATCTCGTCAGCCTTTGACGGATTGTGAAACAGTTCTCCGATCATCTGAAATTCGGAAAGGATATTACTCATGTTGGCAAGCCCGGTGAGGAGCTGAACCGTAGGAACACCGTTCTGAACCAGGTTTGGATTTCCTTTGGTGGCAGTTATGCCGTTAATTGCGATGTCTGGTTCAATTTTGAGTATCGATTCCATGTTAAGGTTATTAAAGGAACCAACATCAGGCACATCCTGGAGTGATGGGAACATCTTCAGAAGGAGCGGTGAATACTTCTGGGGAGGGACTGCAACGATCTTGTCAGCGCCACCCATGATGATGACATCCTGTGATGCACCACCCTGGCACAATAGTACCACCTTCTGAATGTCATCCGGGACCTGAACCACATTTCCTGCACTGTCAATAATAGTCCTGGTTGCAGTGGCCGGGCTGGCCGGATTTGAGGCATATACGGCTACCACTCCAGATAACAGGAGTAATGCAATAAGAATGAGTGAATATCCTTTTTTTATCATAATTTCATCCGGTACATCAGGAGATGTCCTGATCGCACAATAGGTAAGGATCAATAGGAATTAATCATTTCTTTTTTGATCTGGTTAACTTAATTTAATTTACATTTTGTCTGTCGACGGCTTGAATCGACACTTCACAGACGGCATGACTCGATGAGAAATTCGTTAAAAGGCTGGTTCACAGATCTCCTCTGTTCTGCCCCATATAGGGGGAAATGATGCCTTTTCCCTGATACTTAAAAACCCTGCAATACATAGCATCCCACTGTCCGGTCACCCACCGTGCGCTATTTTACGTATCCCGCCCTAATGGGTAGTATGCACCCCATAACGGGAATGAATTCTCCGCTCCCTTGTCCATCCTGTAATGATGCACAACTCATCATCCACTTCATTGATGTTGGTCACGGTGATGCCACGCTCATTCAGTACAAGGGAAAATCATTCCTGATTGACGCCGGTTCGCCTGATATCGGTGATACCGTGCCCGCATATCTTCGAGATGCCGGGGTGAAAACCCTCGATTTCGTGGTAGCAAGTCATCCTGACTCTGACCATATCGGGGGAATGCGTGATCTGCTCAGGGAATTTCCCATCGGCAGGTACTATGATAACGGCGAGGTGAATGACAAACCATCGTATGAGAAACTGATGGAGTATATTGTCAAAAACCAGATCCCGCGAACCGTGGGGAGAGCGGGGATGATCATCCCCTTTGATGATGATATTTCGATCACCATCACCAGTCCGTCAACACTTGGGGATGATATGGACGAGAACTCGATCTGCCTCCTCATCACCTTTGGCTCGATCCGGTTTTTCTTCCCTGGGGACTGTGAAACATGTGATGCCGATGCAGATGTGGTCAAACTTGCTCACCATGGATCAAAGGGGGCAGCGAAACGGGCTCTGCTCTCGGGAACAGTACCGAAAACCGTTATCATATCAGTCGAGAAAGACAAGAGCGGAGAACTGCCTGCTCCCTCAACTATCAAAGCACTTGAAAAAGCAGGGGTAGATATCCACAGGACCAGCCAGGAGGGCACAATTGTTCTCCACTCTGATGGCACACGGTTTTGGTTCGACTAATTGGTATCGCAATTATTGAACGGGGAGATATGGGCATGCTCATGGAACGTGAATTGTATTTGCGATCATGAGAGGTGCCGGGGAGTTATTCCGCATATCGATAATAGATATGTTTTACCATCTCAGAACAGATAAAGAACGCTCCGACAAGCCCGAAAATTATGCCCAGGTGCTCAGCAGATGGTGGCATAAAATGGAAGATTCCCTGGCCAATGATTGTATATGGCAATAGAATTGTTGCAGCAATGGCTATAACGGTAAGTAATATAACATAGCCGGATGGTCGGGTCGCCTGAAAAAATGGAAGTTTTGTTCTGATAGAGAAAAGAAAAATCAATTCAGTGAGAATACTCCCGATAAACCAGTTTGTCTGAAGGATCTGATCATCCAGACGAGCAAAGAATGCAAAAAACATGAGGTCAAATACGGTAATTACCACCCCGAGGAGGGTTGCAATTAATATTATCTCTTTCGTTTCATATTTTTTCGGTTTCTTCAGTTCAGCTGAATCAACTGTGTCAGTTGCAATCGATATCATCGGAAAATCAGATAACAGGTTTACCAGGAGTATCTGGATCGGCAACATGGGCAGGAAATTGATGAACATTGATCCTATGGCAATGGCATAGAAATGTCCGAAATTCGACGCCAGGGTTGCTTTCAGATACTTGATACTGTTTGCAAATACTGCCCTCCCGCTGCTGATTCCATCAATAATCACTTCAAGATTTTTTTGAAGCAAAATGATATCTGCGGCTTCACGAGCGATATCAGATGCACTGTCAACCACCATTGACACACCGGCCAGTTTGAGAGCCGGTGCGTCATT
>CAZXRT010000212.1:0-4533 GCA_964642535.1 uncultured Methanospirillum sp. | reverse complement strand
ATCGATGAGATGAGGGATGCCGGAAAGAAGGTAGGGCTGCTCAGGATCATCTCATACCGCCCATTCCCGGCTGATGATGTGAAGAATGCCCTCAAAGGAATCAAAAAAATCGGTGTCTTTGAGAAGAACATCTCTATAGGGTCACGGATGAAAGGAGCGGTCGGCTACGAGGTCAAGGATGCGGTCAATGACTCGTCTTCACAGGTCCTCAGTTATGTCGCCGGTCTTGGCGGAAGGGACATCACCATATCTGATATCAAAAAGATGGTCGGAGAAATTGAGGCAGGAAGAGGAGATTGTTTCCTCGGCCTTCGCCAGGAGCTGATCTGAAATGGCAGACAAGACCTGTGAACTGGTGGACTGCGGGCACCGGGCCTGTGGTGGATGCGGACCAGCATTTGCCGCACGGATGATCCTGAAAGGGTCAGGCCCTGAATCCATCGTATGTGCTTCAACCGGGTGCATGGAAGTATTTTCCACCCCGTACCCGCAGACTGCATGGAAGGTGCCATGGATACATTCACTCTTTGAGAATGCAGCAGCAGTTGCTTCAGGTATCGAATCGGCACTCAAAAAACAGGGACGGAATGAAAAGGTCCTCTGCATCTGTGGTGACGGTGCAACCTTTGATATCGGTATCCAGTGTATCAGCGGTGCATTTGAACGTGGGCATGATATCACCTACATCTGCTACGATAACGAAGCCTACATGAACACCGGTATCCAGCGGTCAGGTGCAACACCGTATGATGCAAGTACCACCACCTCTCCGGCAGGAAAGCGTTCAACCGGGAACAACCGGCCAAAGAAGGATCTTCCCCAGATCCTGGCCGCACACGGTTCTCCGTATGTTGCCACCTGTTCGATTGCCTATCCGAATGATATCATCAAGAAGGTGGACCGGGCAGTAAACACCAAGGGCCCCTGTTACATCCAGATCCATACTCCCTGCTGCACCGGGTGGGGATTTGACGGATCGAAAACTATTGATCTTGCCAAGATGGCGATCAACTGCGGTCTGTGGGTGAACTATGAACTCGTAGACGGGAAGATCGAGAAAGCCAAAAAGATCAAGCGTCAGCCGGTTGACGAGTACCTGAAAGCTCAGAAAAGGTTTGCCCACCTGTTTAAGCCACAGCGCAATGAAGCCGAGATCGCAAAGATCCAGGCGATTGCCGATGCAAACGCCGCAAAATACGGAATTGACCTGTAGTCATCCTGCAGGTACATGCACATTTTTTTTCAATTCCTGATGCAATCCGCTCAAATTTTGCTTTCCGGAGATATTATCTGGTCCCGGGTGAGATGATCTGATACCTGAACGGTGGCCCGGGCCCGCATAACTGGTGACCATCCCTGATACTGCATAACGATAGCATGATTCCGGTTCTCTTTATCGACGATAACAAGGAGCTCTGTACTCTTTTCAAGTTCTATCTCGAAGAGACCGGGGAGTTCTCTGTGCATTTCTGCCATGACGGTCAGGAGGCACTTTTGTATCTGGAGGATCATGAAGTCATGGCGGTCATCTCTGATTATGACATGCCTGAGATGAACGGTATCGACCTGCTCACCCGGATACGCTCCGTCTATCCCCGGCTCCCTTTTATCATGCTCACCGGCAATGACAACAAGGAAACGGTCATTGCAGCCCTCAATGCGGGTGCGGATTTTTACCAGAATAAAGGGGCTGATTTCGAGGTCCAGGTCCTTGACCTCTCCCATAAGATCCGGATCCTTTCGGGCAGGCATCAGGCACAGGAGGCTGCCCGCAGAAGCGAGCGGATCCTCGCTGCCATCAGCTATGCAACAGAGCGGCTCCTCAAGGGAACAGGGAGCTGGCAGGAGGACATGGGAGAGATTCTTGGCCGGCTCGGAATGGCAACACGGGCAGACTCTGTCTTTGTGGCTGCAGTCTCACCGGATGGAGAAATACCTCCCGCTGAGCCGGTTGTCTGGACGGCTGGCCCGGATCATACGTTCCCGTATCATTCAGATCCCGTGTTCTATTCCCGATTGCTGTCCGGAGACACGGCCCGGGATCTTTCAGAAAACCGGGAACTGACCTTCCATCCTGGTACATATCCTGCCGGTATCAGGGATATGGTCCGGGAAGAAGACGGCAGTATTCTTCTTCTTGTCCCGGTTTTTCTGAATGATAAGTGGTGGGGCACCCTGGGAATCTCCAGTTCACGCCAGGGTTGGATCTGCAGTGACGAAGAGATGCATGCCCTCCGGGTTGCAGCCGGTGTCATCGGTTCGTCCCGGTATCGTCGTTACATCGAGGAATTTTTTAAAAACCCTGTCGAGGAAGCATTAGTTGGTGTCTTTCTTCTCCGAGATTCCAGTTTCCTCTATGTAAATCCACGATTCTGTGAAATCTTCGGGTATCCCCGGGATGTCATGCTGAGCGGTATCTATCCCCAAAACCTGATTCATCCCGATAACCGTGACGAGGTGATCCGGAACGTGACCGCTGTCAGGAACCGGGAGATCGCAGCAGGTCATTATGAGATCGCAGGCCTGACAATCGACGGGAGAAAAATATTCCTTGAGCTCTATGTCACCCTCATCTCCTGTGACGGGCTTGACTGCCTGATCGGAAACGTAATGGATGTTACCGAACGGTATTATGCCAGAAAAGCTCTTGCCGAGAGTGAAAAACGGTTTCGGGAACTGTATACCGGCATCAACGACATGGTCCTCCTTCATCTTCTTCCGCAGGAAGGAGGACATATTATCGAGGTGAACCAGTCGGCATATGATACCCTTCTGGTGGCCCATGGTCATATCAGCACCCGCACCCTTGCTGATCTCTGCCCGGCAGGCCATGAACGGGAGATCTGCGAGGAACACTGCAAAAAGGCGGCATCAGGGAAGTCATCGGCATGTCAGACGATCTTTGAGCGGAGTGACGGATACCTGGTTCCGGTGGATCTGAGCACACACCGGGTGACGATGCGGGGCAGGGAGATCCTTCTCACGGTTGCGAGGAATGAGACCGAACGAAGAGAGGCAGAAGCCAGGATCCGGGCAGGAGAAGAACTGCTCAGACGTAACATGCTTCTGTCTCTCAAGGAGAAAGAGACACTTCTGCGTGAGATCCATCACCGGGTCAAGAACAACATGCAGATCATCATCAGTCTTCTCAAACTCCAGGATTATCAGTCTGATGATTCGGCAGTGCATGAAATCATCAGGGACTGCAGGAATCGTATCTATTCCATGGCGGTTATCCATGAGAAGTTATACCAGACCAGCGAGCTCAGTTCAATCCGCCTGTCAGAGTACATCAGGGATATCGCAGGGCGGGTCATAGCAGAATTTGATGGTGATCTCGTTCGCATCAGTCTCATGGTGGATGAAAACCAGCCGGTTCTTGTTGATATCGGGACCGGGATCCCTCTCGGCCTTATCATCAATGAACTGGTGACAAACAGCATGAAATACGCATTTTCAGCCGATGAAAAAGGGGAAATTGTGATTCGGATCCGGCATGACAGAGACACTCTTGTCATCTCGGTTACCGATTCCGGGCCCGGACTGCCGGAAGAGTTTAACGGTGAGACTGCAGATACGCTGGGAACAGAACTGATCCGAAGTCTCGTATTCCAGCTCCGTGGCACAGCCGAATGGTCAGGCGGATCAGGAACCACCTGTATGATCACTATTCCCCATCACCTGATGGTACCTGTTGAAGAATCATGACGAAAGGAAGCAGAATTCTTGTCGTTGAGGATGAGATGGTCATCTCGCTGGAGATTGCGACAACGCTCCGGCGTCTTGGATACGCGGTTGCCGGTCAGGCTATTACCGGAATTGATGCGATACGAATGGCAGCAGAGGTCAATCCTGACCTGATCCTGATGGATATCAGGCTTCGGGATGAGATGGATGGTATTGAGGCTGCATCCAGAATCCAGCACCTGTCAGATCTTCCGATCATCTTTCTCACGGCACATTCTGACGAAGCCACCCTCGAGCGGGCGATTGCGATCTCACCATCAGGATACCTGATCAAACCATTCAAGGATCGCGAGCTCTACTCTTCCATCGAACTCGCCCTTCACAAATACGATATCAGGCAGCGTATCCGGCCTGAACGGATGATCCGGGAGGAAATTCCTGATGAGATCTCCGGGTTTCCCGATGTTTCTCTTCTTTCCATCAATACCGACGGCGTGATAACCCGGGTAAATCCGGCAGCATCACTGATGCTGGCAGCAGAACGGTCAGATGTTGTCGGAACCCGGATCACCCGGTGGGTCAGGCCCCGGACCTCTGGTTCGGGGAGCAATGACAGCGGGAACGTGATTCTTCCGATGCATGCCTCCCTGAAAAGGGCAGATGGTCAGGTGATCCCGATCAGAATCGAATGCGGCATCATCAGTGAGGATGCGGACCGGGTGCAGGGATTTTTGCTGGCCCTGTATCCTGATCAGCCATGTGCAGCATGAGAGGAACTGCTGGTGACTGATTCCATGCCCGATCCTGATTCGTGTCGGGTCATCCTTGTCAGAGAGGCACGTCCCG
>CAZXRT010000211.1:3074-4538 GCA_964642535.1 uncultured Methanospirillum sp. | reverse complement strand
ATCTCAAAATGTCTCTGAAATTTCGGGTTACTTTTCTCATTTCTTCCATATATTTGTGGCGACCGGACACCGGTCAGAATGAGTAAAGTCCGGATGGTATTCTGCATGGTCGGATCGATCTGGGCTCCCCAGATGATCCGTGCATCGGGGTCAATCAGGTTATACACTTCTTCTACAACCCCTTCTGCCTCTGCCATTGTCATGTCCGGTCCGCCGGTGACATTGACAAGAGCTGAGGTCGCGCCGGAAATATCGATGTCCAGCAGGGGGGATCGGATCGCCTTGCGCACCGAATCTGCAGCCTTATCAGTGGCATCGCTCTCACCCATTCCGATCATGGCAACCCCTCCCTTCTCCATGATTGCCCGGATATCTGCAAAGTCCAGGTTAACAAGGCCAGGAACGGTGATCAGTTCGGTAATGCCTTTGACTGCCCGCATCAAAACTTCGTCTGCAACCTTGAAGGCAGCAGAGAGCGGCAGTTTTGGAACAACCTCCATAAGCCGGTCATTGGGAACCACGATGACCGTATCTGAAACATCCCTCAGCCGCTGAAGTCCCGCCTCTGCATTCTCTGACCGAATTGCCCCCTCTGCCGTGAACGGCAGGGTTACCACCGAGATCGTCAGAGCACCCTCTTCATGGGCAGCTTTTGCAACAACTGGTGCACACCCGGTTCCGGTTCCTCCCCCAAGGCCGGCAGTAATAAAAACCATGTCAGCATCGGCGACCGCTTTGTGGATCTCATGCTCACTTTCAAGAGCTGCTTCTTCCCCGACCTGCGGATATGAACCGGCTCCAAGGCCACGGGTCCTCTGCCTGCCGATGAGGATCCGGTGGTCAGCTTTGACGGTTGCAAGATGCATCGCATCAGTATTGACTGCATACAGGGTGGTCCCGGCAATGCCTTCCTCATGCATCCTGCTTACGGTGTTGGATCCCCCTCCTCCGCACCCGATGACCGCAATCTTGGTCATCATGGATTTCAGAACCGCATCAAGATCGCTGTTATTCTGCGGCGGTTCGCTCTCCGCTTTCGCCCGGTTTAATGCTTCTTCAACAATGGATCTCATGTGTGCCCCGTCCTGGAATACAGATTATCTTCTCAGTTCTGCTCATTACCATCTCCGGAGAAATTACGGTCCCATTCACCTCGATCGACTGCCCGGCCGCAAGGTTCTGTATAAGCGGTCCGGCAGGAATTCCATACTGCCTCGCTTTATCCGGATCAAACCTCTGTCTGGCAATGATTAGCCTGTCCCCGTCAAATCTGCAGTCACAGTTCCTATGTAAGATTGATACGCAGAGATTTATTAAATCATCCGAAATATTTGGGCAATTGGTCGCATTGGAGATGAAAGTCGGATAAACTGCCATCCCCTTTCCTGACAGATGTCCCACCGGAAGACGGGAAAGGCCTTCCATGAACCCGGTCATATCAGCTTTTACCGTTTCTGCAACCAG
>CAZXRT010000211.1:0-2974 GCA_964642535.1 uncultured Methanospirillum sp. | reverse complement strand
GTCAGGTTTCCGAGATCGCGTGTCGGCATAATATGCCCGAAAGCACCATGGGTTGTGAGTGTTATCTCAGTCTGGCGTTTCGCATAATGGGTCCCGCCAAAACCTGCAAGAGGAATAACATGAGGATCAGGAACTGCAGTGATGACCGCCCTGGCTGCCGCAGCTGTTCCATCGGGATCATGCCACTGTGTCTCTGTGCTGCCAACCTCTACAAAACATGAGGGGAGAGAAATCCCCGTCGGACCATGATGGGTTGCCTCATAACTGACTTCATATCCCGGAGGTTTTTCCGCATTGAGCCGGTTTAAAATGGCATGCATCATGACTGGTGCAGCCGGAGTGAGAGTTGCGGGTTTTCCTCCATAATCTGCACTGGCAAAGTTCCCGGTGACATGTACGGTAAGGACCGGGCGGGGGTCAACGCTTGCATGCCGGGAGAGGAAGATGATGAGATCTGCCCTGAAAGAGAGGGAAGGTCCATCCAGGTAGATCAGTCGTTCGTCCACCCGGTGGTGAATAAAACGTCCGGCTTGTTCAGGATGGAGGCAAAGAAGCCTCTCCACTTCGTCATGGATCCGGGTCCCTGCCGGATCTGCCCGGGAACTAACCAGGAGGATGGGTTTTTCACCCACGAAAAGTCACCTGGGTTCTTGTCAGGACCGTAATAATCATCATTTCCAAACAACCAGTACTATGATTATGAACACTGAAGAGATCCGATCAGTTTTTTCCAAAGAAGGGATTACCAAAGAGATTCAGTGCAGCAAAGCATTTGAAATTTCTGAAAAGTATGGGATTGACAAGGCAGAGATTTCCCGGTTCTGCAATGAGAACGCTATCAAGATACGTGCCTGTCAGCTCGGCTGCTTTTAAATACGTTGCAGGCAGGAAACCCCGAATACAGGGAGAAGATTCAGAGATAAGGATCTCCTTTCGTTGAATTCGATCCATTATCCGGTTTTCTCCAGAGAGGCAGGGTATCACCCGGGATGAACCGGGTATCCCCATCTAATATATCCCAAATCAGCGTATCACGTTATCAACGGGTGATCAGGGAATGGTAAACCTCAACTCCCTTTCTGATCTCTTCTTCGGTAATTTTTCCCTTTCCAGATGGTTGCTCTGTAACCCGTGCGGGAAGACGCAGATTTTCCGGCTCCAGGCTGAATCCCTCCCTGAACTTAAACCGGTATTTTTCCTGTAAAATATCCGTTCCCAGGGCAATGAGAGACGGAATATCCATATCTATCCCGCAGACCCGCAGACAGGAAAGCACCGTCTCCTCGGTATATACACCCCGTGCAAAGAAGCAGACAACAAGAGAAGAGAGGATCTGACGCCAGCTCTCTTCCGTAAACAACTCATGAGCGATCTGTTCCGGCGTCTTTTTCTCAGGTTTCTGATCAATGCTGTATCCGGCACCATCGAGATGGCTGTGCCTGGCACCGGTCAGGTAACCGATGATTGCTGCAGGGCCGGTATGATACCCGGGCATCTCGTTCTTTCCAAACGAAAGAGCGTATTCGCTGCCGCCATATCGTGATGCTGCATAATCAGCTCCTCGTGCGAGATCGCGGAAAAAGGGATTGGACTGATCGGCAAGTGTCTCGAAAAACCGGATATATTCACTGGCATTTCCAAAAACCGGAGTGATGCCCCCTGTCATTTCGGGGGTTATCAGGCCGTGCTGCATCGCCTCAGTAGCCCATGCTGCCACGACTCCCGCAGACATGGCATCCATCCCGGTCCGCTCGATCTCATCAATCAGGGAGAGAACCTGAGAGGGTTCGTTCACCCCAAGCATGAACCCAAGCGCATAGATCAGTTCATAATCATAACATACGGGGGTGCTTTTAAAGAAGAATGGATCATGGGGATATGGAGTCCTTACCTGAGCAATATGAATACAACTGACCGGACAGTGCGAACAGGCAACCCGGCGGGGAAGATATGTACTGGTGAAGGCTTCCCCCGATATCCGGTCACTCTCATCCAGGTTGCGTTCGGTGAGGTTTTTTATCGGAAGAGAACCTTGGGCGTGAAGGGATTTGACATTGATTGCCGTCCCGATGTCATGATATTTTTTCATCAGGCTTGAGTTGGTAACCTTGTCGTAGATTGAATCATACAGAGCACGGTACTGCTTTTTATCGGTAACCGGGATGATTCCATCACCTGATACCACAACGGCTTTCAGATTTTTAGACCCGAAAACGGCTCCAAGACCCATTCTGCCGAAATGACGGTATGTCTCGGAGGTGACGGCAGCATACCGGACAAGGTTCTCTCCGGCCTTTCCTATCCGAAGGATCGTCCGGGTACCCGGTGTTCCTTCCCGTCCCCTGATGATCCGGGCGGCAGTATCGCCTCTTCCCATCCCCCAGAGACTTCGTGCATCGCGGAATCTGACTTCCCGGGAGGTGATCGAGAGATAGATTGGGATGTGAGACCTTCCGGTAATAATAATGGCCCCGTACCCGGCCAGCCTGATTGCAGCTGCCGTTCTCCCACCTGCATGACTCTCCCCGAGATTGCCGGTAAGGGGTGATTTGAACATCGCCACACATTTGGATGCAAGGGGAAAGAGGGATGTAAGCACCCCGGTTGCCAGGATGATTGGGTTATCGGGCCCC
Source organism: uncultured Methanospirillum sp. (assembly GCA_964642535.1). Classification (GTDB taxonomy): domain Archaea; phylum Halobacteriota; class Methanomicrobia; order Methanomicrobiales; family Methanospirillaceae; genus Methanospirillum. The sequence continues at coordinate 341 of CAZXRT010000211.1, read as the reverse complement.
AGTGGATCAGCACCTGTCGGGCAGAACTCATCGAGTAGCCTGATTGCAGCACCTGCTCCTCCCAGCCGATCCCGGAAGAGGGAAGCCTCTTCGCGGGTCTCCCAGGTCTGGGTCGTCAGGTTGATTATCAGGATTCGTGAAAGAGGAGGATCCATCAGTTCACCCCTGGAATATCCTGCAGTTCTATCACATTGTACGGGCAGTACTTTGCACAGACACCGCAGTATACACAGATGATCGGTTTGTTATCCATCTCATTCCAGGAGATGGCACCGAGAATACAGGCTTCACGACAGGATCCACAGCCGGTGCAAAGGTCAGCGTGAAGCCTGACTCCGCCT
>CAZXRT010000210.1:0-4546 GCA_964642535.1 uncultured Methanospirillum sp. | reverse complement strand
TTTTTGCCAATCTTTACATCTTCCAGCATGATCTTCACCTGAATACTACCTCAATACAATGAGTCAGTATATTAAGGTATGGGGGGTGAGATGCCGGCGGGGAGGGAATTGGAGATCGAAAAAGTGAGATACTGCTGTCTGGACAGGTTATTATACGATATTTCCGTCATGCAGGGAGATAACCCGATCAAAGAACTCGATATCCTCTTCCTCGTGGGAGACCATCAGGATGGTCTGACCCTGTTCCTGGTTTACCTCCCTGAATAGTTCGAGGATCATTCGTGAGTTGATGCTGTCCAGGTTTGCACATGGTTCATCAGCAAACAGGATATCGGGATTTTTCACCAGTGCCCGGGCGATTGCTACCCGTTGCTGTTCACCGCCTGATAACTCGGCGGGAAGATGGTCTTCCCGCTGTGAAAGCCGGACCTTCTCAAGCACCTGCCTGGCCATCTCCCGGTATTGCGTCTCATCAATTCCCAGTGCCATAGGGAGCAGAATGATGTTTTCCATCGTGGTAAGTTCAGGAATCAGGGCATAATCCTGGAACACATACCCGAGTCGTTCAAGCCTGAACCGGCTCCGTTCATACTCGGAAAGGGTGCCGACATCTCTGCCTGCGATGGTGATATTTCCCGAGGTCGGCAGGTCGAGCAGGCCGACCTGGTGGAGAAGGGTGGATTTTCCGCTTCCTGACGGACCCATGATACCGATGAACTCACCGGCTGCAACAGAGAAACTCACTCCCCTTAATGCAGGAACGGAGACCTTGCCCATCTGGTAGGTCCTGACGATATCAGATCCCGTGATGATCTCCATCAGACCCTCCTGATAGAAGTGAGGATATCTTCCCTGACGATCCTCCATGCCGGGATAAATCCGGCAATGGCGGATGCAATGAGGAGCAGCACTGAACTCTCGAGCAGTAATGCCGAATCAATGAACGGGGATACATTCCCGTCAGGAAATTCTATCGGATGCAGGGTAAACCAGGCGGAAAGGCCGTACACGATAAGGTATCCGATGGCAATCCCGGTGACCGCGATGACCATGGTCTGAATCATGTAACTGGCAATGATGATCTCCCGGTCTATTCCAATAGCCTTTAGAATCCCGATCTCTTTCCTCTGGTGAAGAGTTTTGATCATGATGACGATGAACAGGACGATGACAGCGATGATCAGGCTGACAATCAGGGTGATGTCATTGATGATGTCAAAACTCTCAATAGCCTCGCTGACGGCTTTTCCGGTCTTCTCCCTCCAGGTTTTTACCTCTTCGGAGATTCCGTTCTGCAAAAGCTCTTTTTTCACCTCTGTGATATCTGATCCTGCCTGTGTCTTTACCAGGATCTCGGTTGCCTCATCCAGGGGCCTTCCAAGCACCCGTTCCATCTCGGCATGGGTGATAAACACCTGATAATCAACCTGGTAGGACTTCGTCTGAAAAATCCCTTTAATCCGATAGGATTTGCTCACCCCGTTCACGTATGATACGTTAACCCGGTCACCGACCCTGACACCACCAAGCGACGCAAACAGGTCCAGGCTTTCATCAACATTTCCGGCAACAAAATTGCCGATCAGGATCTGATCCGTATCGCCTCTGCCAAGGTATTCCCCGGTGTGCATCCGGGAGGCGGTCTTCATTGTCTCTTTCTCGTCATCCGGCTCTATTGCCTGGATGGGCATCGAAATCTCTTTTGATTTGTGAGAGATGGAGCCTCCCAGGGCATAGCGTGCCGATGCCCTCTTCACTCCCCTGACCCGGTTGATCTTCTGCAGCAGGCTGCCGGATTTTTCAATATACCGGTCATCTCCCGGGGGACTGATCACGATATCAGAGACATAGTAATCCACCGTCTGCTGGTTGTAGAGCTGAATTGACCCTGATATGATAGATGACATGAAGATCATATTCGTGAAAACCATCGCCAGGATGAGGACGGTCAGGATGGTGCCGGCCCAGCTGGACCGTTTCAGCATCCGAAGAGCGAGAAAGAAGGCGACTTTCAGATCAGAGAACATTCATCTGGCCCCATGCCGGGAATAGAGCCGCCATCCTGCGATAAGCAGGATACCCAAGATGATGAGAGTGAGTAACATCATCATACCATCCTCTTTTCCGGTCACGGAGAGTGTGAGTTCATCTGATATGACATGTTCACCCCAGTCATCCTCGTACGTGACCGTCAGGGTGTAGGGATAGTCGCCGGGTTCTCCTGCCGTCAGGACAAAGACGCACGGAGCGTCGCTGTCAGGTTCAATGGTCCCGACAAAGGCTTCCTTTGTTCCTGCCATCGGCAGGGATACCGCACTCCTGACTGACCGTGCATCAGCAGTTCCTGAGTTTTCAAGCCGAATAAGCAGGTCAAAGGGTTCCTTCTCGAAAATGCGTACCGGATCTGTTGCGAGAGAGGCGATGTTCATCTTTGCTTCGCCCCTGATATCGAGGGTGAGAGTATCGGTGAGGACTTCGGAGGTCCCGTCAGTCGTTTCATACCTGATATCAAGGGGGATTTCATGAATTCCGGAATGAGCGTCTGAATCAACGGTGATGGTCAGGATAAACTCCGTCGAGACACCGGGGGGAAGATTCTCGATATGGGTCGAGGTCCGGTTCCGTGCGGCAACCATCGGGTCCTGATCCGCCATCCTGATCGTGATATCATCAGCAGTGCTTCTTCCCTTATTGGTGACGATGATGCGGGCAGAAGCATCTTCCCCGGGTTTTATTCTCTCTTCGATTGCATAGTTGAGAAGGAGGGCCGGTTGCCGGGGGGAAGTGACCGCAGTATTCACATTGACCGGGATAGGGAACCGGACGCTTTCATGGCTCCGAATCCGAATGAGGAGTTCAGGGAAAAAAATACCGCTCTGCTGCGGAGCCCTGATGTAAAACGAGGTGGTCATTGACTGACCGGGTCCTAAACTTCCTTCAAACTGGGTGTTTCCGCTGATAACGTTGATATTTTTCTTTCCGTCCAGAAAAACGCTGTCAATGATGGCAGTATCAGGACCCGATCCGGGAGCCTGGATGCTCTGGTTTACGGCCGAAAGAGAGGATGATGCCATCCCGGTATTCGTGAGCGTAACTGAAACCATACCGGTTTCACCCGGAACGAGGACTGATGGCTGTGTTTTATAATCGGTGACAATGACACCTGATGCCGCAGCGCTCTGGATACAGCAGATACAGGCGATAAACAGGCTAAAATAGAGAATCTTACGGTTCAGACTCATTCATCTCTCCTCACAGCCATATTACCGGTACACATGCGGGCTGTACCAGATGATGGTACTGAGAGGATACAATAGTTCTGGAATGGATACCCATCTTCTCCATCCGCCCCATGCCTGAGAACTACATCACGTACAGATATCTTTAACGGTTTTCTCAAATCCGGTATTTGGACTCCGAATAAAAAAAGAATGGACCTAAATGATCTGAGTGCCTGCAAAGTCTGTTCGAAAATATTCACAACACATATGTATCAGCACTTCCATGATCGTGTATGAAAGCAGGTCTTCTTGTACTTTGTATCTTCAGTGCCATCTTCTGTATGGGCACCGTTTCTGCAGATATTCCTGATTTGAAAGGGAACTGGACTGAAGAAAAACTTGTCGGAGTGATGCACAACAAGGATTTCTTCAATTCGACTTCTGAGCTGGATCACTGGGTCATTTCCAGCCAGGAGGAGAATATCATTCTTGGTATCAACTACTTTACCGACGGAACAGAGATCATCGAAGAGCCGATTGCCGGAGTCATCAGTCCGGATGGAAAAACTGTCTCCATTGCCGATGCAAGCGGGGGCATGTACATTGGGTATGTGACAGACGATGAGACTCTGACCATTCAGTATGTCAATACCGGAGATAAAAAGGGCGAGTCAAATTACGCATTTGCCTTTGAGCAGGTGCTGAAAAAAGCGGAATAATATATTCCGCTTCTCTTTTTTCCCGGGTTCCCTGTCCTGAATTAAAACCCGGGGCCGGGAACCGGATGTACTGATTCATACAAACCGGGATTGGGGTCTCTTCATTCTTCCAGAGCAGGCATGAGAAGAAGGATGATATCAATCCTCATCCGATAATCTGGTGTTCAACGGTTATTGACCCTCTGATGAAAAAACCCCCGGGTTTGATGCGAAAAGATATCTATATATATCCAGAGATCGACCAACTGGTATGCTGCAAAGCATCCGGATACCATGTATTGAGCCATTTGTTGTCATTCAAAGCGGAATTTGAGAAGAAATGCAATCCCGGGCAAAGAAAATTCTGGTTGTGGAAGATGAGTTTATCACTGCTGCAGATCTGATTGCACATCTGGAAACTCTTGGTTTCTCCGTCCCTGCTCACACCGGGTCTGGTGACGAAGTCTATTCCCTCGCCCTTCTTCATAGTCCTGACCTGATATTAATGGATATCAACCTGAAAGGGAAAAAGAACGGGATTGAAGCGGCAGATGAGATAAAAAAACGTCTTGATATTCCGGTCGTATTTCTCACCGGGCAGTCGGATGAGGCAACGATAATCAAGGC
>CAZXRT010000209.1:0-4557 GCA_964642535.1 uncultured Methanospirillum sp. | reverse complement strand
ACATGCTCACCGGTGAGGTGGGCTTCAAGCGGCCAGATCTTTTCTGAGAGCCACTGCTGCAGGTGCATGTCATCGGCATACCCGCGAAGAAGGGTCATGGCTGCATGGGTGTGCGTATTGACAAGACCGGGCATCGCGAGAAAACCTGACCCGTCAAGTATGATATCTGCCTCATTCCGATGGAGCCTTCCAGCATCCGGACCTGCTGCACGGATAGTTCCGGTCTCATCATACCAGATGTCTGTCCGCTTTTTATCAGGGAGGAGAACACCGGTAATGAGCGTGGAGCGACATTTTAAAAATAAATCCTCGTTTTTTGAGGGTGTGATGTCCTTTGGATCTGCCATGAGTTACACATACTGTCTTCTTGTATCACCAATAAAACCAGATGATAGAAAGGCCACAAAGAGTTTTGAGCGTTCCCGCTCATTGAGTAAGGGTATAATATGCGTGTTCCGATCAATACCATTACTCCTGATACGCCTAACGCCGAGGTTATCGGATGGGCACATGAGATTCGTGACCTTGGAGGTCTTGCTTTTCTCTTAATACGTGACAGAACAGGAATTCTCCAGGTTACCATCCCGAAAAAGAAAGTTGCACCGGAGATTGCTGAAACGATCCGTGCAATATCCCGTGAGTCTGTTGTGAGGGTCACTGGGACGGTAAAACCTGAAGGAAAAGCACCGGGCGGCAGAGAACTCATTCCCGATGCAATCGAGATTGTGAGCCTTTCTGCAAGTCCTCTTCCCCTCGATGTTGCGGAAAAAGTGCCGGCAGAACTTGATACCCGGCTTGATAACCGGTTTCTGGATGCACGCAGACCACGTGTCAGTGCCATATTTAAGATCCGAAACGCCGTCCAGCATGCAACCCGGAACTTTTTCTTTGATAACGGGTTTATCGAGATCAATACCTCAAAGATCGTCGCCGCAGCAACAGAAGGGGGAACTGAACTCTTCCCGATTGCATACTTTGAAAAGGAAGCATTCCTGAACCAGAGCCCGCAGCTCTACAAGCAGATGATGATGGCTGCAGGGTTTGAGCGGGTGTATGAGATCGGTCCGATCTTCAGGGCAGAAGAACATAACACCACCAAGCACCTGAACGAGGCAACCTCAATCGACGTGGAGGTATCATTTGCCACCCATGAGGATGTCATGCAGATCCTTGAGGATCTTGTGCGGGATGTATACTCGTTCGTAGACAAGACCTGCAGCACGGCACTCGCCGACCTGGAGATCGATTCCTTTGCCGTCCCCGAGAAGGGATTTCCCCGGCTTTCATACCGTGATGCAATCGATATCGCGGCAAAGAAGATGGATGAGCCGATCACGTTCGGCGATGATATCAGCACTGCAGCAGAGAAGGTGATCGGTGAAGAGATGGGCCGTCATTATTTTATCGTAGACTGGCCAAGTTCCATCAGACCCTACTATGCGATGCCCTACGAGAATGAGCCTGAAATCTGCAAGGCATTTGATATGATGCACCCCCGGATGGAACTCTCCAGCGGTGCACAGCGGGTCCATCAGCATGATCTCCTCGTCTCACAGATCGCAAAGAAGGGACTGAATCCTGATAACTTTGAGTTCTACCTGAATCCGTTCAGGTTCGGGATGCCCCCGCATGCCGGCTGGGGACTTGGTGCTGACCGGCTTGTTGCCACGATGCTGAACCTTCAAAACGTCAGGGAAGCAGTCCTCTTCCCCCGTGACCGGCACCGCGTTGTTCCCTGAAAACTGCAAAATCATGATTCACCCGTTTATCCCCGGCCATATACTGCCAACGACGGTGGTGGGAAGTTTCCCGTCCAAGCCCAGGCGGACCCTGTATAGTCTGCTGGATCCATACCGGGCGGCAGTCAGGGATGCTGTGCAGGCACAGATCTCTGCAGGTATCACCATCATCTCTGACGGACAGGTGAGGGGGGATATGATCGAAACCTTCACCTCTCATCTTCCCGGGGTCAGGGGGAAAGATGTGATCGGGAGAGTGATGCCACCGAACCATCCGATTACCATCAGTGATACACGGTATGCCCGTTCCCGGCATTCTTTCGTGAAAGGGATCCTCACCGGTCCCTCAACCCTCTCCCACGGTCTCCACCTCAGCACGGCATATTACCGTTCCCGTGATGAACTGGTTCCCGACATGGCAGCGGCCCTGTCCCAGGAGGCACGCGCGTTGAGCGGGGAAGGGATCACGATGCTCCAGATCGATGAACCGATCCTCTCCACCGGCACGGCAGATCTTTCGATTGCACGAGAGGCAATCAGCAGGATTACCTCATCGGTCAGTGTTCCTGTCTGCTTGCATGTTTGCGGCCCGATATCCCGTATCATTGATGATTATGTGAGGATGCCGGTGCAGGTGCTTGACTTTGAGGGCAGTATTGATCCTGATAACTTTGCCTCCCTCTCCACCCGTGACCTGGCCGGCCGGTACATCGGGTACGGGTGTGTTGATTCATCCCGCCCGGTGGTAGAGGATCTGCAGACGGTCATATCCCGTCTTCAGGCAGGAGTCGAGGTATTCGGGCCTGAGCGTCTGATCCCTGATCCTGACTGCGGAATGCGGATGCTTCCACCTGATGTCGCGATGGCAAAACTGTCCCGGTTAACTGACGCCGTCTCTCAATTACGGGCAGAGATTGCCTCAGAGTAGGGAAGAACAGAAGAGAAGGGTTTTTTCCAATCAGGACCCTTTTATTTAATAGACTGATGATACATGATGAGTAACATAGATATAGTTGATATACCGGTGAAATCATGCACGTCCCAGGTCTGAACGGTCAGCAGGTTCTGGCAGCCGCAATATTTATTTCAGCCGTATTTTTCCTCGGCGTCAAACTTCTCAACCCGACCCCTCTTGTCATCTGGAGTACCGGGACCGATTACGTGATCCAGACTGAACATGTTGGCGATTTCTATACCCTTACTGATGTTGCCGTCATCATCGTTGCATCCCTTCTCGTCTGTGCGAGTGCCCTGATTCTCCTGTTCTATGATCAGATCCATATCCCCCCTGCCGTGCAGCCGGTACGGCTGACTGATCATGAGGCAGAGATCCCGCTTCCCACTCCCCTGGAGGAGAGAAGGAAGAGATGGGAGACGGTTCTTCCCACGCTCAAAGAGGATCAGCAGCTGATCTACCAGAGTATCCTGGACGCAGACGGACTGATTCCCCAGAGTGACATTGTTGAAAAGACCGGTCTTTCCAAGTCAAATGTAAGCAGAACCCTTGATATCCTTGAAAGTATGGGTCTGATAGAGAAGAGACGCCGTGGGATGGGCAACATCATCCTCCTGAAATAATATGAAGATCGAATCGGAGCGGGTAGCTCTTCTCGTCCTTCTTGCCGTCTTTGGCATTGCAATGGCCGGCCTGGGCAATTATCTCATGGATTCCCATCAGCCCGTTCAGCGTGAAAGCCAGCTCCTTGAGAATTTCCTGATCATGCAGGCGATGGCAGGAAAGAACACCACTCCTTCCAACCTCACCTATGTGGTGGGGGGAACAGGTCTTGTGGTAAGTTTCAATGATATCCTGACCGATAGCAGCGGCCGGATTCCCCGCTCTGCCCGTCCGGCAAACACAACATAACGATCAGCGGGAACAGATCTGATCACGGAGCTGCCGGCGAAGCAGTTTCCACCCCCCCATCCGGGGAAGACTCTCCATGATGATGGTCTGGCGGGGGATCTTGTAACCAGCGAGGTGCTGGCGTGCAAAAGTGGTCAGGCTTTCGTGGGTGATGACCGTTCCTGGCCGGGGGACAACGGCCGCAGCAGGTATCTCCCCTTTTTCTTCATCAGGGCATCCGAATATTGCGATCTCTGCTATATCGGGATGCTGAATCAGGACATTCTCGACCTCGGTCGGGTAAATTTTCCATCCTGACATGATGATCATGTCTTTTTTCCGGTCCGTGATGACCAGCATCCCGTTCTTATCGATATACCCGATATCTCCGGTCAGAAACCAGCCGTCCGGCAGGAAAACCGCCGCTGATTCCTGCGGTTTGTTCCAGTACCCAAGGGCTACTCCCGGTCCCCGCAGGGCGATCTCTCCCTGCTCCATGATCGGCAGAATTTTCTGCGGATCAGATTCATCAACGATCCTGACTTCGGTGTAGCCGACCGGAGTGCCGACACTGTTATACTCATCGGCCCTTGGATAATGTTCCGGCCTGATGACAGTACCGGCTCCCAGAACGATCGTCTCAGAGAGTCCGTATGCATTGATGATCGGAATGTGGTACCGTTCCATGAAGGCCCGCCAGGTAGGAGAATGCATCGGCCCTCCCCCGCTGATGATCCTCCTGACAGAAATGAGCATCTCTTCGGTTCCGGCCGGCATCTCCATGATGCCATGGATCACCGGTGGCATGGCAGCCAGGACGGTGGCATGGTATTGTTGGGTCAGCTGGAGATACTGGTCGGGGTGATACCGATCCATGATGATCCAGGTTCCTCCGGCTTTGAGTACTGATATCCCCCAGCTGATACCGACATGTCCCATCGGATAAATGCCGAGGTAAATGTCCGATTCGGT
>CAZXRT010000208.1:0-4561 GCA_964642535.1 uncultured Methanospirillum sp. | reverse complement strand
AGACCCCCCGTTGTCCGGAGGTAGTCTCTTTTCTGGTTACTGACAACCAGAGAAAAACTCTTGTGGTTCCCTGGAAACGGGTTCATTCAATCCATGGAAAAACGATTGAGATCTCTGCAGATTCACTCTCCGGTTTTTATGAGGAACCAGCCTGCACTGATATCAGGCTGAAGGAGTATATTCTTCATAAAAAAGTTATCGATCTGGAGGATCATGAGATCAAGGTGGTCAACGATCTCCACCTGATCGTCAATATGTTTCATAAATTTCTTGTTTTTGAAGTTGATTTCAGCCGCAATGGCCTGTTTCGCCGGTATGGTCTTTTCTGGATGTCATGGCTTTTCTCAGGTGCCGATAAAAGAGCAGATCAGATAGTACCCTGGTCTCAGATCCAGATGATCCCCGATGGCAGTGGAGAATCCGGGATGGTATCTACCAAAACACTGAAGGAAACCCTCTCCCGGATGCATCCGGTGGATATTGCCGATATCATTGAAGATATGGACCAGGATCAGCGGGCTGCGGTCTTCTCAGAACTTGATACCAGTACAGCATCTGATACCCTTGAAGAGATTGCCCCCCCGATTCAGCGCGAAATTGTGTCCGTACTGACCCGTGAGAAAGCAGTCGCAATCATCAACGAGATGACCCCCGGACAGGCAGCAGATATTCTTTCAGCACTTCCGTATCATGAAGCAGATGAGATCCTTGCGGTCATGACGGAGGAAAAAGCAAAAAAGGTCAGGTCTATCCTTGAGAAGTCTGAAGAGAACATCCTGAATTATACCACAACCCGCTTTATCATGCTCCCTCCGGAAACGCTTGTCGGTGATGTCAGGGATGAGTACGCTCGGCTGGCCAGGGACAAGGATGTGATCATGTATCTCTACATCGTAGACGACTCTGATATTCTCCGGGGGGTTGTTGATATCAAGGAACTCTTCCAGGCTGATGACAGCAGGACACTCCTTGAGATCATGGTGTATGAGATGATCACCCTGACTCCCCGGAGTACCCTCAAGGAAGCAGCAGAAGAATTTTCACGGTACGACTTTCGTGCTCTTCCGGTGGTGGATGATGATGAGAAGATTATCGGGGTGGTTCCGTACCGCGATATCATGAAACTCAGAAGGCATATGTTTGAGTAATCCGGCCCTTTTCTTCCCTGTAATCTCTGTTTTCACGGGTTTTCCTCCTCTTTCTCTCATACAAATCCGATTGATCAGGATCGGACCGGCACTCTTCTGCACCCGGGTGCAATGATCACGCTTCTCCCGTTAGCCCTCTTTTCCACCCGTATCTGGGTCAGAATCCTCTCCCTGATAGCAGGCACATGTGAGATAATCCCAATCAGTTTCCCCTGCTGCTCAAGGCCTGACAAGGCTCCAAGGGCAGTATCCAGGGCATCATCATCGAGGGTTCCGAATCCTTCATCAAGGAAGAGAGAATCTACCCTGACATTCCTGCTTGCCATGCCGGACAGCCCCAGTGCAAGGGCAAGGCTGACGATAAAACTCTCTCCTCCCGAGAGATTCCGGGTACTTCGGACATCACCTGCCTGCCAGGTATCGATAACAGAAAGATCGAGGGACGCCTCCTCGTCAGGAAGAAGGATATACCTGTCTGTCATCTGCTCAAGATGCCGGTTTGCATGAGATATCAGGAGCTGGAAGGTGAGGCCCTGTGCAAAAACGCGATATTTCTTTCCATCTGATGATCCGATCAGGGAATGAAGCCGTTCCCACCGGGCCAGTTCTTTCTGCTGCATGGTGACCACTTCCCGGCTCGCCTCCACCTCTTTCTGTCTCTTTCTGTTTTCCTCCAGCCGATGACTGGCGACTGCAATCATGCTCACCAGGCTCTCAAGGTTCTGGCTTTGTTCCTCATGCTTTCTTTGGATCTCATCCCTGGTGAGATCAGCGGTCACCTTTGACCTCTCATTATCAATCATCGAGGATTTATCCCGGATAAGGGCAGATAATGCTGTTTCTCTCCGGTTGAGCCCGTCGAAGAACAATTCAAGTTCTTCCCGCTCTTTCCGCGGGATGAGGCTCGCGGTATACTCTTCAATACCCGCAAATCCCGCCGTATTGATCCGTTCAACAAAGAAGGCAGTCCTTTCACTGAGATCTTCCTGAATTTTGTGCAGGGAAGCTGCCACCATCTCATGGGCTGCACAGAGAGAATCGTATCCTCTCCGCTTCTCGTCTGCCATCATGCGACACCGGGTATGAGTATCTTCTGCCTGCCGGATTGCAACCAGCGCCCGCTCTTCTTCAGCAGCCGGGTCCCTTACTCCAAAGACTGACCGGCGCTTTTCTTCAAGAATGACGAGTGCCTGATGTGTATGCACAAGTTCCCGACCTTTGTCATCACAATTCTTTCGCCAATCTTCGATTTTTTCGGTAACCGCTTTCAATGCAGGTTGTATTGAGTTAATCCTCCGTTCAAGATCCTGCAATTGGATGGAGGTATTCTGATACTGGTCCCTTCGCGATTTCAGATCACTTTCAAACCGGGAGAGAGCATCCGGTTCCGGCAGGGGAATGCCGGAATCGCTCAGAATGCTTTGCATGGCCTCCATTTCTGCAGAAATGGTCTGCTCATTTTCGGCTATTTCTGCGATTTTCCGATCAATCGCCTCCTGCCGGCTTTGACAGGTGTACTGAAGTGTCTGCTGCTCCTGCAGGAGTGTGGCATGCAGATCTTTGCCTGCTGAATCTCTCTCTCTGATCTCACGAAGTTCCTGCACTCCGGCTTCATATCGTGTAATCAGGTCTGAATAAGCGGCCAGCCTCTCTTTGATCCCATTTTTCCGGTTATAAATCTCACCTTTCCTGTCCAGGGCTTCGGGTGGGATTTCACAGTACTCTGCCCCGTTTCTCCAGCTTCTATCTGCCTCGTCTGACTGTGCCCTGACTCCGGTCAGATCTTCACCCGCTCTGGATATCTCCTGGTTCAGGGTTGCGATACGAATATTGATTGCAGATAACTCATCAGTGAGTTGTTGTTGCGATCTTCTCTCCTCCTCAAGGATTCTGATATCGGGATCAGGATCAGGAATCTCTCCTGTTGCATACGGGTGCTTTTGAGATCCACAAAGCGGGCAGGGTTCTCCATCGATAAGATGGCTTCTCTCCATCTCCAGATCCCTGACCCTGACAGCAAGAGTGATCGCTTTCTCGAGTGTCGCAATATAATCCCCTTTTCTTTGCAGATGACACTTCAGTTCCTCTCTCTGTCTGATCTGTTCATCACACAATAACCTCAGATGCTCACCTTTCTCTTCCAGGATCCGGATCTGATCCCGGCTTCTGATCCCGGTTTCAACGCAATCCAAAAGGCGGTGTAATTGATGATCCAATCTCTGAAGACGGGTTACTTCTTCATGAATCCCGCTGATCGTCTCTTTTCCAAGCATGGATTGTATCTCTCTGTCAAGAAATCCCATCCTCTCGGAAATGGCATCAAGTTCGCCCTGATGAGTGGAGATCCGTAATGTTTTACATTCGAGTTCTTCTTTCTCTGTCTTCAGGTTCTTTACAAGAACGGCGTTTTCATGCTGCAGGAGGGCGGTTTTTTTCTGACAGGAGATACATGTCTCAATCCTGGCACGAATTCCTGAAAAAGCATCGATCAGAACTGCATCTGCCTCATGTTCCTTTACATATACAGCAGCTTTTTCCCTTTCATTTCTGTACTGGCTGAGCTGATCTCCGAGTGAGTGTTGATCTTCTGTGATATCCCTCACTTTTTCTTCAATGAGGTCCTTTTCTGCTTTGATCCGCTCATATTCACGCCTGGCAATTGTTATCTCGGTATCAATATTCCGCACCGCTGACAGGACGGGACGCAGGTTGTCCATCTCCAATTTTTTCAATTCCAGCCCTGAATCTGCGTCATTCAGTTCTCTGGTTATCTCCTCCAGTTCCTTCTTTGCAGCATCCACCTTTCCCTTCAGGGAGGCCTTGCCGGCCTCCTCCTCTTCTCTCCTTTTATGCAGGTCGGAAAGGATCGTCCATTCTGATTCGAAGGACTCTGCCCGGATTGCTTTATCCAGACGATTCCGTTCACCAGCCGCCCCTTCCCTCTCTCTTCTGATCTCCTTCAGATCAGCCTGTAGTTTCTCAAGATCCCGGTTTCCCTCCTCAATACGGGTGAGTATCTCGAGTTTTCCGGCCAGAGTCCTGGTAATCTCTGTAAGTTCAGCTGCTTTCCTTTCATCATCTTCTTTCCTGATAACCAGCGATTTCTCTTCTTCCTGGCTGAGTATCTGGATAGACTCTGCTTTTTCCTCCACAATGCGTAGCTTTTCGCGTTCTATGGCTGTTCTTTCGTGAACTTTTATTGATATCGTGCTGTATATGGCAGTCCCGGTGATCTGTTCCAGGATGGGAGCCCTTTCATCCGGTTTTGCATCGAGGAATGCGGAAAAACCTCCCTGTGCGAGGAGAACAGATCGGGTAAACTGGTGAAAGTCCATCCCTGTTACCTCCCTGACCCTGCCCGCAACATCTCTGATCCTGCTTTCAAGAACCCGGTTGGTGCCTGCATCCACGAT
>CAZXRT010000207.1:0-4582 GCA_964642535.1 uncultured Methanospirillum sp. | reverse complement strand
TATGAACCGGATCAGCGATCGAAGACCGGTTGCTTCCGTCACCAAAATCCCACGACCACATGGAGGGTCTGCCGCTGGACGTATCCAGGAACTGAACCCTGAGCGGTGCGTCGCCCGTAATCGGGCTGGCAATAAAGTCTGCAATGATACACGGACCACCGGTTGTCGGGTCACACATATTGGGAACCGAACCGGGAGCCTGCTGTGGGACTCCTGCCATTGCCGGAACCGCCATTCCTAGCAGAACCGTTACCAGGAGAACCACACTGATTTGATATAATCTCATTTCCCACCACCTGACATACCGGACGTCACCAGAACGTCCGGGCATCCTCTCTACTCCCCGGGCCCTGAACGGGGATTGCTGGTGTATTCCCGGCACATCCCCAGGGACCATATTCTACAGCCATACTGATCATCCTACAGACGACTCCTATGCAGAGATTGCTGCAAGGACGCCGTTATCAGACATGAATAACCAGTACCCGTTGTAGGGTTTCAGTTTCGTGTCATCATTGCGACCCTTGATGATCATATCATCATACTTCTGGAACTCCCGGCTGAAACCAAGGCAGTTCACCCATCTGTCCTGCACGGACAGGAGCGTAAACTTGGCTTCCAGAGGTTCAAATCCGGAGAATCCAATCGCATTCCATCCCTTCTTGAGCTCCCGGGTCGGGGGAATCTGAAGCGGGTCACTGTCAAATGAGAGCGGAACTGATGCCGGGTTCTTTGAATACAGCCAGACGGCTTCGAGAGGTTTAATCTGGCTTGCCATATTCAGCGTGACCCACTGTCCGCGGATCGAATCATACTGGAAGATGCTGTGACCATCAACATCAATGGATGCAAATATTGCCGCAGTATCCTTGCCGGGTGCCAGTTTCTTGGGCACTGATACAAAGTTCCAGCCCGATGATATCGGGATGGAGTCAGTTACCGGAGGAATGGTCCCAACGGTGATATAGTTGGTCTTGGTCTCAGAATCCGATTTTCCATACTGGTTGCTTGCCGTCAGCGTGACCGTGTAGGATCCGGTCTGGGTGTAGGTATGAGTCGGGTTTGCAATGTTGTTGCATTCTGCTCCCTGACAGGATGCATCCATTGGAATCGGACCGTCACCAAAGTCCCACACCCACATCGTCGGGCCGCCCGTCGTCTTATCGGTGAACTTCACCGTCAACGGAGCAGGACCGGTAGTCGGGACTGCGGTAAAGTCAGCCATGAAGTCGGAAGTGCTTCCAACCGTAATGTACGCCTGTTTGGTTTCGGTATCAGTGTTACCATACTGGTTGCTTGCCGTCAGTGTAACGGTGTACGTGCCAGGTTCGGAGTACGTGTGTCTCGGGTTTGCGATGTTGGTACACTCTGCTCCCTCACACGTTGCATCCATCGGAATCGGACCGTCACCAAAGTCCCACACCCACATCGTCGGGCCGCCCGTCGTCTTGTCCGTGAACTGCACGGTCAGCGGGGCAGGCCCGGAGGTCGGAGTCGCGGTAAAGTCAGCCATGAATGCAGAGGACCCTCCGACCGTAATGTAAGCCTGCTTGGTCTCGGTATCAGAGCTCTGCTGGTTGCTTGCCGTCAGCGTGACGGTGTAGGTTCCCGGCTGGGTGTAGGTATGGGTCGGGTTTGCAAAGTTGGGGCACTCTGCTCCCTCACATGACGCATCCATCGGGATCGGGCCGTCACCAAAGTCCCAAATCCACATCGTCGGGCTTCCGGTTGAGAGATCGGTAAACTTCACTGTCAGTGGAGCCGGGCCGGAAGTCGGGTATCCGACGAAGTCGGCACTTATGCCAATGGATGTCGAGAAGTCAAGATCCTTCCTGACAATGCACTCCCCTGCCCGGGCAATGACCTGTGTTACCGATGCACGCTTGGTTCCTGACCAGAAGGTGATCGTCTTGCCGACATCAGCCTCTTTCACCGGGACAATCAGGCGGGGGTCTTCAGGATACTCCCCCGGCCCGCCATACGAACCCGCATACCGGGTCACGTAGGTTGCCGCCGTTACCCCGTCGATCTTTGCCTCAATGGTCGTTCCTGCAGGTGCAGATTTCCCGTCAATCTGGACATATCCGTAGAACTCATACGGAGAGAGCGGGGAGACCTGGGTAAAGGTCAGGTCACGCTGGAACTTGCCCCCACTGGTGATCTGCCAGGTCTCAATCGCCTTGTAGTCTCCCTGCCAGAAGGTCACATGTTTACCGAGATCCTTCTCGGTGATCGGAACTTTCAGAGCGGGATCAGACTGACCGGATCCGCCATACTGACCGGTCTGGGTCAGCGTGTACTCTCCCCTGACCACGTCATCGATCTTTGCGGTGATCGTGGTACCTTTTGCTGCAGGTTGTCCGTCGATGATGACAGAGCCGTAGAAGAACAGGTCAGGAAGCGGCTGGGCATATACGAAGTTCAGTGCCTGTTCCCGCACCGAACCGTCACCGGCGATTGCCACAGACGGAGCACCCTGGAAGCCGTCGGCCCAGAACGTGATGTACCTCCCGATATCTGCCTGGTTCACGTCAACGGTCAGCTTGTCGGCATAACTACCTGCCCCGCCATAATACCCGGGTTCGGTTACGGTAATCGTGTCTTTGGTCTGTCCATCAACCTTGGCAAGGATCGTTGTCCCTGCCGGTGCAGGTTCATAGTTCAGGGTCACCGGACCATAGAATTCGTAGGGTCTGAACGGGGTATCGGGCTGGAGCGTGTACAGGAAGACGTCCCATCCACCAAACCGGTCATCCTGCCAGGCAACCTTGTCCACATAGATATCAGGGTTGATCTGGTTGCCGGGACCGGCACTGACGATATAGGTCTTCGGGATCTGGAGGTTGATCATGTAGATATCGCTGGTCCCATCCTGTTCGTACCGGGTCCAGACAATATTGCTTCCTGATATCGAGGGATTACGGTCATCAACGTCATCGAAGGTAACCGCGGTTGTGAGCTCCTTCTTCAGGTTAAACATGAAGATATCCCACTTTCCATTCCGGTTATCCTCCCAGACAATGTAGTCACCGTTGATCCGGGGTTTCTGCTGGATCTCCGGGTCCCGTGTCACCTGGATGAGCTGCTGGGTTGCTACATTGTATGCATAGATGTTCCAGTCTTCGCGGCCGTCATCAAGCTGCTGGTAGACAACCCAGTCACCATCCACATCAGGATTGGCCTTGTCCATCTGGTTGACATCAATGTACACCGGCTTGGTCGTCCCTCCGGCTTTCTTGTACCCGATATCCCTGATATCATCGGTGCCGTAATCCTCAAAGGCTACCAGATCGTTCGATATTGCCGGTCTGAACTTGTTGCTTCCTGAACTGTAGACGATCTCTTCCTTTCCTGATGAGATGTCATATGAATAGATGTCAGAGCACCCGTTCCGGTTGTCATCCCAGACGATCTTGCCACCCGAGATGTCAGGATTGTTCTGGTCACCGGGAACATTGGCAACCATGTCCCTTTCCCCGGATTGCGAGTCATAATACCAGACCTTTCCTTCGCCATTGTATATCACCCAGGTCACATACCGTTCATCAACCCGGGGCTGCCAGTCATACACTGAGTCAAACGTCAGTTGTTCCTCACTTCCGGGAACCTGTGCGATGACCTCTTCGATGCTGAAGTTTGCCAGCGGCTCGAACTCAACGGCGAGTGCCGGGCCTGCCAGCAGAATCAGCATGATTACTGCGAGAAATCCAGTCAGAATCTTCATACTATCAACCACATCCTGTTATCCGAATAATCACCCTCAAAAAGGGAGGCACTGTCAGAGCCCGACAGCGGCCAGATCACCCTCCTCACTCATGTAGATCCAGTACCCGTATCCCGGATACAGGGAACCCTGGGAGCTTTCAGGCACGTTCATGATGGTGCTTTGGAACCGCTGGGTTGCTGACTCGTATCCGATCACATACACCCACTTATCCCTGATGGAGAGAAGGGCATTATATGCGGGCATCGTGTTCAGACTGGTCACGCCAAAGGTGTTCCAGCCTTTCACCAGTTTCTTGGTCGGTGGAATCTGGAGTGCATCTGCTGCGAAGTAGAGGGAGACCGTGTCCTTGCCGGTTGAGTAGATCCATACGGCATCCAGCGGATTGATGACGGTGGTTGCCGTTACCGTGGTCCAGGATTTGGTTCTCGGATTATAGGAGAATATGCTGTGACCACCCACATCGACCTTCCCAAAGAGGGCTTTTGCATTATTCATCCCATCTGCGAGGAGTTTGGGAGTGGAGACAAAGTTCCAGCCAGGATTTAATCCGATCTGTGCACTCGGAGGACTGACCGCTCCGACTGCGATAATGTTCTGTTTGACGATGGTCCGGGTCTGGCCATTCCAGTAGGTCACCACCAGCCCGACCGAGTAGACACCGTCACGGGTGTACACATGACCTGGGTTGCGTTCGGTTGAGGTCAGACCGTCACCAAAGTCCCAGTAGTATGATTTCGGACTTCCTGATGACTTGTCCAGGAATTTCACCGTGAGAGGAGCAGTTCCCTGGAGAGGAGTTGCCGTGAATTCTGCATATTCTGCGGATTTAGACGGGAAGTTCAGGTTCTTTGAAAG
>CAZXRT010000206.1:0-4588 GCA_964642535.1 uncultured Methanospirillum sp. | reverse complement strand
GGTATCATCCTGTGAGAGGGTATGATAATACCGGTATCCTGCAAAGATACACAGAGCGATCAGGATTAAAAGGAGAATGATTCCCAGGTACCATGTGAGGGGTGTCTCCTCCTCTGTATGAACTGTCACCTCTTCCACGGTTCCGTTCCTGATCACCGATGAGACTGTGGCATTTTTTCCGTCAGGTGTCTGATACTGTTCCTCGATCCGGGTTTCATTCCTGGTGAGTGTCTGGACTCCTCCATTCTGCCGGAACCCTGATCTGTTCAGCTCCGTAACGGTTTCCTGGTATCTGGTATCGTCAGCAAGACTATCAGGGACGGGCATGGAGACGTTTGACCCTGCCGTGATCTGCTCAAGGGAACCATTCGTAATTCGTCCTTCAAGGTCGATCGTTCGTCCGTCTTCCGTTTCAAACCGGGCTGACAGGGATCCATTCCCGTTATCGGCCGGGTTGATAGTGCCGCTTTTCTGCTGGTAGCCTGCCTTGTTCAGATTCCCGGCAATCTGATTCATCAGGGGATCGCCGGAGAGTTGTTCAGCCAGTTCCTGCTCTTCCTGCTTCTGTTGTGCCATCTCCTGAGCCAGTTGTTTTTGAAGAGCAGATGACTGGGCATTCATCTGGTTATTCTGCAGCGTCTGATCTGCACTCCGGGGCTCTTGGCTGTTTTGTGATACCTGCTGCATCCCCTGGGATGAAAGAGCCTGCTTCATAATCTGCTGATTCTGCTGCCGGATTGCATTCATCTGCTCTTCCATTTCGGTAAACGGATCCTGCACCTGGCCTGGATTGTCAGGTCGGATCTCCCGTGTTGAAGATGTCAGCGAAGAGGTTGGAGATTTTCCTGATTGTTTCTTATCTGAGGATTTTTCAATGAAATGTACCAGAAAAGGCGGAAGATCTGAAGAATAATCCTTCCCGTCGTCACGGAAATGAAGAGAGAGGGAGACTTCGTACTCAGCAGGATCTTCTGATGAAAGGGTTATCGCATTCTGCGAACTGCCCGGACTGATGGGAAATGACTGGGACTGGCTGTTTGACTGGGTAAACGACAATCCCCCCTGTGACTCCTTTCTCGTGAGAGTGTAGATGAGATCCCCGACATTGGTCCTGGGAAAGGAACTCTCCACAATAAAGGGAATTCTCGCTTCTCCTCCTGCAGGGAATGTGTACTCATCGTGAGAGGTTTTCAGCACCACGTCTGCTGCCAGTACCGCAGGGGTGAAGCAGAGTGCCATAATAAGCACGATCAGCAATAGTTTCATTGAATAATCCTCCGGCGTCCATATCTGAATGCAATCTCGGATACGATCAGGATCATCGATGCGATGAAGAACCAGTCTTTGATACTCGTCTCTTCCTTCTCGCGGACGATCTCCTTGTTCAGGTTAGCGTAAATATCAGAGAGAGTTCTGCTGCTCACGGACCGGAAATACTTCCCTCCCGTCTGATCAGCGATCATCTGCAGGATCTCTTCATCGAGTGTTGCGTACTGGGGAGTTCCAAACCAGTCATATCCCAGTATAACCGGCTCTTCGGATCCAAGGCCGATGGTAAATACCTGGATATTTTTTTCTCTGGCAAACTGCATGGCCTGGTCCGGAGGAATCACTCCTGCGTTGTTTACTCCGTCAGAGAGAAGAATCACGACCTTTTTACGGTTGGGAATTGACTCTGCCATATCGATACCTAAGGCAAGGCCGTCACCGATGGCAGTGCTCCCTTCTTTTGCCTCGATTCCCCGGAGCCTTGTGATCACCCGGTCCTTGTCAGGAGAAAGATACGCAGCGCTGGTTGCTCCGGATTCGAACGTGATAATTCCTGCATAATCTTTGTCATCAAGTTCCCTCAGGAGTTTTTCAGCTGACTGTTTGGCTGATTCAAGGCGGGTCGGCTGATAATCGGTAGCCTGCATGCTCCCGGAAACATCCATAACCAGGATAACATTCACCCCTTCTTTCGCCTGATCAAGGGGAATGTGGGGATCAGCAAGACCGATGATGATGCATCCGAGTGTGGCGAGGGATATGAGTAGGAGCAGACGCGGCCGGTTTGAACGATTCTTTCCGGCAAGTGCAGTCTTGAAAAACCCGATGTGAGAGAAGATCATAGCTTCCTGTTTCTTCCTCTTTGTCTCTCTCAGATACCAGAGATAGAGTGCCGGCAGAGCCAGGAGGAGAACCAGCCATTCGGGATGATAAAATCCTGCCATTTTTACACCCTCACCCTGGCAGCCGGGACAAACAGTCGCTGAAGTGGGATGAGCCAGTCCTCACCGGTATGAATCGTCTCCAGCTGAACATGGTTTGTGCCACATATCTCCTGTATCCGGCGGTCAGATTCGATGACTGCCTCCCGGTATTGTTCACGAAATACTTCATCTGAGGTATCAATGAGGATCTGTTCACCGGTCTCAGCATCTTCGAGTTCAATCAGTCCGACATCGGGAAGAACCGTCTCACGTTCATCGATGATTCTGATGGCAAACACCTCGTGATGCTGCTTTACCAAAGAGAGTTCGCGGGAGAAATCAGGCAGGTAAAAATCTGATATCAGAAAAACTGTTGACATTCGTCTGAGCCGGCTCATGATCTCCCGTAATGCCGGGCGGATATCTGAACGGGATGATCCCGGTTCATGTCTGATCACTTCCTGGATCAGGTGAACTGCATGCGATCGGCCTGATCGTGCAGGAATAAACCGTTCGACATGATCTGTGACAATGACAAGGCCGGCACGGTCATGATATCGTACCGTTGCAAACACAAGGCTTGCAAAGACCTCCAGCATCATCTTATATTTACTGACATGGCTGCCAAAGGAATGAGACCCGGAGAGATCGAGGACAAAATAGCAGGTCTGATCCCTCTCTTCGGTAAATTCCTTCACAAAAGGCAGACCATATCTGGCAGTAACTTTCCAGTCGATTGCCCTGACATCATCGCCCGGAACATACTCCCGGATCTCGGAAAATTCTATACCCTGTCCTTTAAAAAGAGAGAGATGGACTCCTGCCATCTGTCCGGTCACCCGTTTCCGGGTGATAATATCCACGGTTCGGATGAGCTGTACCAGTTCAACCGGATCTTCCCATGCTGGCATTCTTCCTCCTTCAGGGAACGGGAATTTTTTGGAGAACCTGCGATACTATCGCATCAGTGGTAATCCCGTCAGCTTCGGCCTGGTAGGTGAGAATGATCCGGTGTCGCAGGACTTCACCTGCAATCGCCTTGACATCTTCAGGGACGACAAATCCTCTTCCTCTGAGGAGGGCATGGGCTTTGGCTCCGAGAATCAGAAATATTGAGGCACGAGGAGATGCTCCATATGCAATATAATGGGCAAGTTCCAGGTTGTAGCGATCAGGATTCCGGGTGGCATCAACCAGGGCGGTCACATAATTTTTGATCTCCTGGTCAGCATACAATCGGGGAACAAATTTCTGAAGAGAGAGGATCGCTTCTCCTGAAATTACCGGTGTGGGAGTGATCTCCACTCCTTCAGTAAAGCGTTCTAAAATGGTTATCTCTTCGGCTTTCGATGGATACCCCATGATGATCTTAAACATAAACCGGTCCATCTGTGCTTCGGGAAGAGGATACGTTCCCTCATGTTCGATGGGATTTTCTGTTGCCAGGACGAAGAACGGAGACGGCAGACGGTGAGTTTCACCCTGGATGGTTACCTGTCGCTCCTGCATCGCTTCCAAAAGAGCAGACTGGACCTTGGGTGGAGCCCGGTTAATTTCATCGGCAAGAACAAACTGGCTGAATACCGGTCCTTTCACCGTGGAAAAGGAACTACTCTGCTGGTTGAAAATTCTGGTTCCGGTGATGTCCGCCGGAAGGAGATCAGGAGTGAACTGGATACGGGAAAATGATGCATCAACTGCCTGTGCAAGCGTTTTTATTAATAGGGTTTTGGCAATTCCCGGAACTCCTTCAAGAAGAACATGACCATCGGAGATGAGAGCGAGAAGCAGTCTGTCAATCGTCTCCTGCTGCCCGACAATCACACGTGATATTTCAGATCGAAGGGGAGTGAGGAGGTCTGAGTGTCGCTTAGCCTCAGTCGTGAGAGCAAGAATCTCTTCGTTCATGATTCACCTGTGTTGAAGACCGATAAGGATGTGAAAGTGAAATGATCCTGTAATGCAAAAGTAAAGTTTGTGATACTATTTGAAAAAGTTTGTCGACATTTACTGTCCCATCCAGTCAGAATAGCCCGGGCTGGTATTCCTGGATGATGTTTTTGAAACCCCGAAGCCGGAAAAAAAAGGATTGGTACGTCGATCCAGAAATTTGGATCTGAATGTGTTTTAACTGAATGAGTTAACTGGCGGGATTGGAGTGAATGAAGCATTCACTACCGGGATGGTGATATTAACTTCCGGCTGAGTGACGGTTTCAAAGGTTGCATTTGCTTCCTCAATCGCTATCTCTACTTCCGGCTGGGTGACAGTTTCAAAGGTTGCATTTGCTTCCTCAATCTCAATGTCTACTTCCGGCTGGGTGACAGTTTCAAAGGTTGCATTTGCTTCCTCAATCTCAATGTCTACTTCCGGCTGAGTGATTGATTCAAAGGTTG
>CAZXRT010000205.1:0-4605 GCA_964642535.1 uncultured Methanospirillum sp. | reverse complement strand
AACGTACCTCTTCTTCGGCCATCCTTCTTCCAAATGAAGCCCCTAACAGCCCGGCTGCAACTTCGAGGGTATCGATCTCAAAACCTTCCCAGGTATGATCAATGACACAGTCATCAAGACCGATGAATCCAAAGAAGGTATCACGGGAAAAGATCGGAACCACCACAAGAGATTTGATATCCTGAACCGTGAGAAAGGAACGCTCTGCTTCGGGAAATTCCTGCACTTTTCCAAATATCACTCCACCATTCATCAGAATACTGCCCCACCTCGTATATCCCCGGGCTATCCAGTCGAGGTTCTGCAACTCCGGATTTTCCAGTTGGGGGGAGATCCCCTCAGATACCCATTCATACCGCACGCTGATGAGCGAGGTTCCATCAGCTCCATATGAATGGATAAAGATGTAAGAACGGGAGGCATTCACTGCTTTCCCGATCTTTTCTATAACCGTGGTGATGGAATCATCACTCAAAGACTTCATCAGGGTGGTTGCCGCATAACTGATGGCATCAAGAATCGCTCTCTTTCTATTGAGCCTTTCTTCAATTTCTCTTCTTTTCGTGATGTCCAGAAAAGTCACGACTGCACCGACAACACGCCCTTCCCGATACTGGGGATAGGACCAGTACTCTGCGGCAAAGGACGTGGAGTCTGCCCGCCAGAGCACCTCATCATCAACATGGGTCCCTTCCCCTATCCGGAATGCCTGAAAAACCCGGCAGTCCTTAGCGGGGAACAGCCTTCCATCTTTTTGGGAATGATGGATCAGGCGATGCATGTTCCTGCCGATCAGATCTTCCGGTCGGGTGTACCGAAGCAGTTTCAGGCATGCAGCATTACAATACGTGCAGTTCCCATCCAGGTCAAGGCCATAGATCGCTTCAGCTGTAGTGTCAAGGATAAGTTGTAGTTTCTCCTTGTTCTCCCTGATATCATCTTGAGCGTTCTTCCGCTCAGAAATATCGGTATGAGTTCCGGCCATCCGGACCGGTCTGCCGTCCTGATCCCTCTCAACAACTTTTCCCCGGTCAAGGATCCACACAAAGTGACCATCTTTATGTCGCATCCGTGCTTCACATTCATAGTAGGGAATTTCACCTGAGAAATGCTTCTCAATAAGCTCGTTTGATCTGCTCAGATCATCAGGATGGGTCAGTTCCACCCAGGTCTGAATGGTGGTTGGTTCAAGCTCTTTCAGAGAATACCCGATTATTTCAGCCCAGCGATCGTTAAATCTCGTTTCCCCTGTCTGCACATACCAGTCCCACAGACCAAGCTGTGATCCTTCAATGGCAAGGCTTAATTGTTCACCGGTTCTCGAGAGTTTTTTCCGTACACGGTTTTCTTCCGTATAATCAATGATCTGAATGTAAAATCCCGAAATACGTTCTCGTAACGTCGTAATAGGGATACAGATTGCATCAAAGATGATCTTCTCTTTTTGTAGAAAAATTCCCGGATACTGTGCATTGATATCAGAAAAATCAAAAGAAGTGGAATAGGTGTATGTTTCTCCGGGTTGCAGCCGGCTGACCTCTTTCGTGTTGACGATATTTTGAAAAACAGAATGGTTCTTTGCCTTATGTACATCAGTGATTCCAAACAGCCTGATTGCGGCAGGGTTTATGTCAATGATACTGCCTTGTGAGTCACAAATAATGGTAGCGATAGGTGAGTGATGAAATACTTCACGGGTGTTATGTTCCCTTTCCTTGATGATATCCTGGTTGTGTTTGCGTTCTCCGCTCAATCGGATCATGTGGGAGAGTTCACTGAATAGAATATCAGGATCTTCCCCTTTCTGGAGGTAATAATCAACGCCGGTATTGATAGCGTCAATGATCACGCTTTTCTTCCCTTTTCCCGTAAGCATGATGATGGGAATGGAGGAGAACGTTCGTATCTGTCTCGTGAGTTCTATTCCATCTGTCCCCGGCATGGCATAGTCAACCACCACAACATCAATATCTTTCTCTTCCAGTTTTATCAGCGATTCTTCGGCAGATAATGCATAATCAAAAATAAACTCGCCTGAACTGTCTAATGAATCTTTTACTGCCTCAAGAAAGGAGGGGTCATCATCTACCAGAAGAACATGAATGTGAACCATATGAAATCCCGCATAATTCGAATTTCCGGTTGAGTTCACTGAAATTTCAGAAAACCCGGAGATATTATGTCATGGGAAACCAGTCAGATGCAGATACAGGTTTTTCCCATTGATACTCTGCTTCCTACCCGATAAAGGTATCCAGAAGGGTGAATCAAAAAAATAGAGGCAGATCTATCTGCAGACAGCAATCCGCTCCGGTTACAGGGAATCTTTTCTGAAGCGGGAATTCTTTCGGTGTATATCAACAGCCCTGTCAGCCACTCCATATGGCGTGATATTGAAGAGGGAAAAAACGTATGAATCGAATCAGAGTTCGCTGTCAGCCGGATTTCCGGTGGTTTTTTGTCGTTCCAGAACCCTGGTCACGATCTCATCCGGATCATCAGGAAGCCACTGATGCCGGTCACGGGTATAATCACCACTTCCGGTCACATACCTTGAGATAAACGGGGTCATATCAACCTCCAGGAGCCTGAGTCTACGCTTTTTATACCTGACGATTATACAACTGATTGATCTTCAGGCAGAATGAGGGGAGAGATTTCCGGACAATTCCCCAGATAATATCATCAGATATGGTTCGATACGCATGAGTCAGGCGATTTCTGAACGAAATTATCCGGGCAGCTTCAGGAAAATGTTCTTTTTCTTCTGGAAAATGAATGAGCATCTGGTTTAATGCTTCCCCAATGAGAATAAACTGACGTTCTACTGCAGATTTTATCATGGGATCGGAAATATAGGTATGAAGATCACATCCCGCAGTAAAGGAGTGAATTAGCTCACATGATTGTTTGAGATCATGGAGATATACCCGGATATCAGGTGATTGCATACAATGGTTCCTGTGACGATGAAAATGATTCACGAAGATACGGATTTGAGACTGCGGCCATCTCAATGAGATCAACCGGATACCCAAGTAAGGATTCCAGTTCTTCGATCAGACTGAAGTAGAAATCAGCATGGTCTTCAGGGTTCAAAGGTTCAAATTCGATAATAAAGTCAATATCACTAGTCTGTGGATTCCAGGTACCTGAAAACGCTGAACCGGTAAGGTTGAGTGATCGTACCTTGTACTTCGCACAAATCCGCTCTATCCCCTTTTTCTTATGTAAAATCAGCTGGATCATAGAACCTGAATCGCTCCGCCGGAAGGTCTTTGAATTGAGTACATACAAGCCTAGTTATTGAATGATAACTTCAATTTTCTTCATATCAGTGACCAGTTCATCTATACATCTATTACCCATGTCCCACCTCTCAATGGTATAATCGCCAGACTCCGGGGAGAATGTCCTGAGGAACCGGGCAGTATCTACCGACCTGGGTTCTTGTATTAGAGCCGACATCCCTTCATGTTGTATCTGTTCTATTGGTTTATTCTTCATGAGTTCTCATTCACCCCCTCAAGCAACTTTTCAGGATTATCAACCCGGATTGAGATATCAGTATTTGGGTGCTTCAAAGTATTAATGATGCCATCAATTGTGGGTAGGGATACTGCACCGGCCCGATCAGTACAGTATGAGGTGTATCAAAAAAATTCTCATCCCACCGCCCCTTTGATAATCTTCCGCTCTTCTTCGGTCAACCAGTACATCTCATAGACGACTGTGTCCATGGCTTTGTCTGTTGCGTCGATCTGTCTCAGGATAAGGTCTTTGATCAGCTGGGGACAGGGCATTTATGAGAGATATGACAGGGAAAGAGCAAAAATGAACCGGTATGATCTCTCCCTGATGCTCATTCCCCACCCACTCACCCAGAATCCCTCTTTCCAGACCGGTCCAGGGAAAACCTCGGTGCGGTGTCGAAACGAACACAAACTACATACATTCCTGAAAATAACCAGAGGTATGGAGAACAATCCGGTTTTTTCAATTTTTGAATCATTTTCCAGGCTGGGAGCAGGGGATGATGAACACACGAAAAAAGCATTTTCCCTGATCACACGGCCTCCGGAAGGAGGTGGTGAGATCCTTGATGTCGGCTGCGGGAAGGGTTCTCAGACGATAGCCCTTGCCCGCCTGTGCCCATCCTGTAGGATCATCGCGACAGATATCCACCAGCCGTTCCTCGATGTTGTGGAAGAAAAGATTGCAGCCGGAGGTCTTTCCAATCGGATAAAAACGGTCTGTGCATCGATGGACGAACTCCCCTTTGAAGAAGAGTCTCTTGACATTCTATGGGCGGAAGGATGTTCATCTATCATCGGGATCGAACAAGCCGTCAGGTACTGGAAAAAACTCCTGAAACAGGGTGGATACATGATGATCTCTGACATTTTCTGGTTTACCGGGACTCCCTCTGATGAGGCACAACAATTCTTTTCCGAGGCACATCCCGCTATGATGCTTGAAGAACAGGGATTTGAGATCGTCCGGAATGCCGGGCTTGAACTGGTTGGATCCTTCCGGCTCCCAATCCGGGTATGGGAAGAGAGTTTCTACGGTCCCATGAGAGAGAAGTTTGGAGAGCTCAAAGAG
>CAZXRT010000204.1:0-4633 GCA_964642535.1 uncultured Methanospirillum sp. | reverse complement strand
TCCCGGATCCCTGCCCGCCGGGATGGGTTCCGCCTCCTATTCCCATCGCCAGATAGGAAAAATTCAGATATGGGGAAGTATCGCTGCAATCATCGTGGTTCTCCTGACTACCCTCTTTGTCCAGGATACTGTGTATCTCCTTGTCCTTCTGTCCGTGGTACTCGGGCTTGGACTGCTCATGTTTTCTTCGCTCACCGTGGAAGTTACCGATAGTGGGATCTCCCTTCGTTTCGGGCCTCTTCCGGTAATTCGGAAATTGATTTCATTTGATCAGATTACCGGGTATTCTCTTGTGGAGAATCGCTGGTACTATGGGTGGGGGATTCGCTGGGTTCCAAACGGTTCGATGTACAATATTGCCGGATTTCAGGCGGTTGAACTCAGGCTTATCACCGGGCGAATCTTCCGGATCGGCACGGATGATCCGGAGGGTCTTTCTGCGGCACTGACCCGGACACTGGGATTTCCTGCTGATAACGGGATCATCACCCGGGAAAACAGAGTCGGATCCTGACCACAACCCCGATGGATTCGGGATATCTGCAGGAGATCCGCTCCGGGAGTTTCTTGGCAGGCAGAAGATACCTTCTACCACTCATGATCCTCTCTTTTCCCTCTTTCCTCACTTTCTCCTCTCCGGCTCTCTGAACTTCATCTGACCCGAGATTATTTATTGACTGGCGGCCAAGATTTGAATATGAGTTCAGATAAAAGGATCTTTCCATCCTCTCTCTCCCGGGAAAGATGGATATCCACTGGAAAGGAATCTGTTCATCGTCTTTTGAATGCTACTTCTCCTATTACGGGGGATTCATGATGAACCGCCAGCAGGTCAGAAAAACGCTCCTGATCCTTGCGTTCATCTCGCTCCCGGTCACCCTGGTATACATCTCCCCGGTAATCATCCTGAGTGGTGCAGGTGAGGGGATTGCAACCGGAAGCATGATCTTCTTCATCATAACCTTCCTGGCAGCCCTTTTCCTTGGGAGGTTCTGGTGCGGATGGTTCTGTCCGATGGGTGGGTGGCAGGATATCTGCGGGGATGTACAGAAATGGCCGGTGTCAGGGGGGAAGTACAACCTCATCAAGTATGGAGTCTGGGCGGTCTGGATTGCAATGCTCATCAGCCTGCTGGCTGGAGCAGGGGGAATCAGGGAGGTTGATATCTTCTATAACACCCATTCCGGGTTCTCTGTCACCGAGCCGGCAGCATTCGGGGTGTATTTTGTCCTTCTTGGGATTTTGTTCCTGATGGTTACCATTGCAGGCAAACGGGGGATGTGCCATTATCTCTGCCCCGTCTGCGTGAATTACATCATTGCACGAAAGATTCGGAATTTTTTCCGCTGGCCCGCTCTCCACCTGTCGGCAGACCGGGATCAGTGTATCTCCTGTAGGAGGTGTTCAAAGGCCTGTCCGATGGGCCTTGATGTACAGTCCATGGTGAAAGATGGCAGAATGGAGACTGATGAATGTATCCTGTGTGCCTCCTGCGTTGATGCCTGTCCGAAAGGGGCTGTCTCGATTGGATTCAGGTAAGGAGTCAATATGGCAATAGCTGACCGGAAGGAACGTGAGAAGGAGCAGAGGCGGGCAGCGATCCTGGCTGCTGCTGAAAAACTCTTCTTTTCAAAGGGATATGACCAGGTCTCCATGGAAGAGATCGCAAGGGAGGCTGAACTCTCCAAGGGAACCCTCTTCTTCTACTTCACCAACAAGGAGAGCCTCTATAGTACGATTGTGCACCGTGGGATCAGGTTGTTTCACGAGATGGTGATGGACGCGGTCCAGGAAGGCGGGTGTGAGCCGGTCCACCGGCTTGCAGCGATGGGGATGGCCGTCATCAGGTTCTCACGCCAGAACCCCGGATACCTGGCTGCGATCAGACTTTATAAGTCAGGAAGGTTTCCCGCGGGAGGCGGCGATGATGAGGAACGGGCCGAAATTCTCCGGTATGCGACCGGCCTGATGGAGACGATGGAAGGGGTGGTCAGAGACGGAATCGATGACGGCTCGATCAGAAACGACATTGAACCCCACGAACTGGCCCTTATGATACGGCTGATGACAAACAGCGTGATGGACATGGGCCCTGAATTCAGGTGGGCACTGGACCGGTACGCCATCGACGAGGATGCGTTTGTCAGGCGATACCTCGAACTGGTAGCAGGAGCTGTGATGGCTCCCGGAATGCGAAAGAAGGAGGGGGATTGAGGAGTATGCGGATGAGTTCGCTGCCAGGCAGAATGTTTCGCACCATGCATATGCTATCACGGGGGGTGCCTGCTGTCATCATCACGCTCCTCTTCCTCCTGTCAGCGTTCCTGATCAACACCCGTCCCTTTGGTCTTGCACAGCTGAAGGATATCACCGGAGGGGCCGGTATTCCTGATATGGAAATCTTCTACACCCCGGCAGCCCTCACTGCGATACTCGATGCCCTAGGCCCGGCAGGCCGGGAGTTTTACCTGACCCGGATCATCCCTCTTGACATGGTCTTTCCGCTCCTCTATTCGCTCTTCTTTCTGATCGTTCTTTTCCGTCTCATGGGCGGTCTGGGTCTCCTGAAAACCCGGGCGACATATCTTCTCATTCTCCCGGTTCTTGCCGGATCTGTAGATTACTCTGAGAACGTCTGTTTCCTTACCATACTCCTGAATTATCCGGAACCGATGACCGGCGTTGCAGCCCTGGCCTCTCTGTTCACACTGGTGAAATGGTTCTGCACACCCGTCTGCTTCCTGATGATACTCATCATGGCTGCCGGATACGCAAAAAAACGGTTTGATTCATCCCGGAACGGGGTGTAGAAAAAAAGGATTTTACGTTATCACAGACTGCTCGACTGCCCGAAGGGCAACATAGAACGTCACGGCTGCAAAGACCAGGAGATAGATGAATGAGAGGAGGATCTCCGTGTTTGTGAAGATAAACTCCAGGCCGAGTGCGCTGAAGTGATCGCCCATCGAGAAGAACCGGAGCCCGTTTGAGAGGTGTGTCAGGGGGTTGATCATCGCAACCTCCTGGATGACCGGAGGAAGGCCTGTCGTCGGGTAGAGGGCGTTTGATGCGAAGAATACCGGCATGGAAAGGATCGTAGTCACTCCCTGGTACCCTTCCGGCGATGATGTTTTGAACGCCACAAAGAGCGAGACACAGAGGACTGCTGCTGAAAAGACCGCGACGAACAGAACCATCCCGGCCAGAGAGATGATCATCCGGGCAGGGTCCTCCCCTGCAAAGAAGGTGACGCCAAGAACTACCCCGAAGATGATGATGATGAAGGTCTGGATAAGGGACTTTGCAACTGAGGAGAGTGATATCCCGATGATGAGATCGCGACGCGGCATCGGGCTTGCCATTATCTCCCGGAGAATTCCCCAGTTCTTATCGAAAAGAACTGAAAATCCCCCATACAGGTTTGCAAAGAGGATGGTTGCAGCGATCATCCCCGGACACATGAACGTGAGATAATTATAGGATATCACCCCCTCGGGCCCTGAACCGGACCCCAGGATACGCTCGAAATTTCCTGCCATCCCAAGGCCGAAGAGGGCAAGCCAGAGGATCGGATGGAGCATGGAGGTGAAGAGCTGGTCTTTAAATCTCAGGTATCTGCGCATATCGCGCTTGAATACGGCTACAAATCCAAATGTCATAAGTTTCCCCTAGTCCCGGATCTCGGTTCCGGTGTAATGCATAAAGACATCATCCATCGAAGGTTTCTTGAGACTGACAGACCTGACCCCGATCCCGTGTTCATCAGCAGCCCTGATGATACCAGGAAGTACCTGTGCCCCGTCGTTTCCCGAGAAGATCATGAGTTTTCCATCACACGGCTGAATCTCTGAGATATCAGCATTATTGCGGATCAGTTCTGCAGCAGCGTTGTTGTCACTCGTTTCAAGATAGATGATATCATTTCCAAGCCCTGATTTGAGTTCATCCGGTGTGCCGGTGGTGATGATCTTTCCATGATCGATCAGTGCTATCGAATCAGAGAGGATGTCAGCCTCATCCATGTAATGCGTAGTCATGAAGATGGTCGTTCCCTCCTTGTTTACTGATCTGAGGTATTCCCAGGTCTTCTGCCGGGTCTGGGGGTCCAGCCCGATGGTCGGTTCATCCAAAAAGAGGATCAGCGGCCGGGTCATCAGACCACGGGCAATCTCAAGCCTCCGTTTCATTCCCCCGGAGAGGGTATCCACAAGGGTATCAGCCTTGTCCTCAAGCTCGACGAGCCGGAGCAGTTCGCTGATCCTGCGAATCTTATCTTCCCGGTCCATCCGGTAGATATCACCGTGAAAATCGAGGGTTTCCCTGACGGTCATATCCTTGTCAAGGGTGATCTGCTGAAACACGATCCCAATCGACTCTCTGACTCTGCTCCGTTCGGTCCTGAGATCATACCCTGCGATGGAGACTGTCCCTTCCTGCATGGGAAGAAGCGTGATGAGGGTGTTTATCACCGTCGTCTTCCCGGCCCCGTTTGGTCCGAGAAACGAGAAAAACTCGCCCTTTTTCACCTGGAACGAGACATTTCTGACCGCCTGTACATCACCGTATGCGTAGGAAAAACCGGATACATCCAGAATTATACTAGTCTTCATGAGTCACCTTTTCTCTGTGGTTC
>CAZXRT010000203.1:0-4662 GCA_964642535.1 uncultured Methanospirillum sp. | reverse complement strand
CCGCTATCGGGATGATTGAAAAAAAGTGGCGGTGCTATTCTGATATCATGAATGGCAGGATCAGGAAGTCGTATCGTAAAAGAAGTTGCAGGTGCAGTGACCAGCCTGGTCAAGTTCATCCCGATGGTATATGCACGGGCAGACGATCAGCTTGTCTTTTTCCGCGTCACCTGACCGGATCCGGCAGGGGCAGTATGCAGATCCGAACCGTTCAGTGTTCCGGGCAAGTCCTTTAATGACGGCTGTCCGTTGTTTCTCGTCAGGGTTAAGTTTCCATCCGTTATCAGCAGCATACTTCTCTGCCCAGGAGCGGACCTCTTCCTCCCTCTCTTCAATACTCATGATGCGTGATACCTCTGATCTCTATTCGGCATGAACCAACTTAATATGATGGACCCTGTCTGCACAATCGCGCTCGATTCTCTCAAATCTCCGTCTCCGGTGCTTATGAAGGAGAGGAAAGGTTTCTCCCGGGAGCACTACCGGTCCGGGGCTGGTAGTGCCTGTCAGGGTAGTATTTTGCAGGATATCGGTTTATGCTCTGAATCCGGGGATGATTCGCTCTAAGACACGTCGGTATGCGGTCATTACATCACCTTTGTCAAACCGGTAGACATCCTTATCAAACGACTCTCCGGTCTCCTTGTCCCAGAGTCGCATTGAGTCCATGCTTATCTCATCACCGAGCAGTATGGTTTCTCCTGCCGTACCAAACTCGAGTTTGAAGTCAACCAGCCTGATTCCGAACTCATCGAAGAACGCGGTCAGGACGGTATTAATTGCCAGTGCAATCCGTTTCACTTCTGCGAGGCTATTTGTGTCCAGGATCCCAAGAGCGGTGATCAGATCATCGTTGATCATCGGGTCACCGCGCTCATCGTCCTTGTAATCAATGGCAATCACCGGTGGAGAGAGGATTGTCCCTTCTTTCACCGGGTATTTCTTCACCATGGACCCTGCTGCCACATTCCGGACGATCACCTCAAGCGGGATCATCTTCAGCCTGCGGACGATCATGGTATCGGGATCCGGTCTGCTGATGAAATGGGTTTTTATTCCGTTCTCCTCAAGGAGACGCATGAAAAACTCTGAGGCAGTTGCATTAAACCGTCCCTTATTCTCGAACTGATCGTGTTTCACACCATTAAATGCGGTCATGTCGTTACGGAAGACCACACGCAGTTCATCAGGCTTTTCAGTCAGGAATACCGATTTGGCTTTCCCTTCGTACAGGGGTTCAGGGTTCATGCCGTACCTCTCTGACAGATTCTGTTCTCCAGCTTCATGATACAATCCTTCAGACCCTGTGGATACCATCCTCTTCTGATATATTTGGGATAAATGCAGAGCCGCTCACGCAGGAGATATCCTGTTGCAAGGTCCCTCAGTTCATCGATCTCCGGCCATGGATGCCCGGGATTGACATAGTCCGGGGTAACAGGGGAGACACCACCGAGATCGGTCACTCCGCACGGGAGGATAGAGCGGGAATCAGCGAGGTTCGGGGGGATCTGGATGGCGATATCAGCCGGGAGGATCTCATCTGCCATTCTGACGGTATCCTGCATATCCTGCGTTGTGGCACCGGGAAATGATGCCATTTCTGTTCCCGGCTTTGGACAGAAGTTCTGGATGATGATCTCCTGGATATGATCATACCGCCGGTGCAGGTCAGCGATCACCCGGAGTGACTCTGCCCGGTCTTCGCGGGTCTCTCCTATCCCGATCAGAAGGCCGGTGGTAAAGGGGATCTTCAGTCTTCCTGCATCCTCTATCATCGCTACCCTGACCTCCGGTGCCTTCCCCGGCGAGCCGCGGTGGGCAGGAATGTCAGCGGTGGTCTCCAGCATCAGTCCCATGCTTGCATTGTATGGCCTGAGCAGTTCCATCTCTTCTGCGTTGAGTATTCCTGCGTTTGTATGGGGGAGCAGGGTATTGTCTATGGCGCGGACTGACATCGCCCTGCAGTACTCCAGGATTGAAGAGTATCCAGCATCCTGAAGGAGAGGGAGGAACCCTTTCACCTCCTGCGGATGTTCTCCGAAGGTGAAGAGTGCCTCAGTGCATCCCGCTGCCTGACCAAGAGCCAGGGATCGCTCCACTTCAACAGGTGTCATGATGCATCCCGGTCCCGGGTCCTGTCTGAAGGTGCAGTATCCGCAGGTATTCCGGCAGACAAACGTCAGGGGAAGGAAGACGTTACGGGAGTACGTGATGACGGGTATGCCGTTTTCCATCTCATTGCGCGAGGAAGGATTCTGCAGAGAGGGACTATGTTCTGATGACATGGGAGATATCCGGATGTATAGGTTAGAAGTCACTGTTTATCAAACGGTCTTTTGGATGGGTAAATGCCGGTTCATTAATCTGCTTGCCGGCCAACCATGTACCGCGGTCTGCATCGTTTCAATATCATGAGAGTTCCTGTCGTCATTCCTTTCAAGCCGGTTCAGCCAAAAACCCGGCTCTCCTGTGTCCTTTCAGATCAAGAGCGGGAGCAGTTTGCCCTGATGATGCTCAGGGATGTTTTGGATGCAGCCCGGAGTGCCGGGTGTGATCCTCTGGTCCTCTCAACTGCCCCATTCAGCATCCCGGAGGAGGAGATGCCCCGGGTACAGCTCCTTGATCAGGGGCTCAACGAGGCACTCGATACCTACTGTGCACAAAACACCGGGCCGCTTGCGATCATCATGGCAGACCTGGCACTTGCCGACCGGTCCTCCCTGCTCACCCTGATGACCTCGGGATCAGACATGGCCATCGTCCCTGGCCGGGGAGGCGGGACGAATGCGGTGTACATCAGGTTTGCCGAGCGTTTCCGGGCACAATACTATGGGTCCAGTTTTGTCAAGCATGTTCAGTTCGCAGAAGGAGCAGAACTTTCCTGCTCTATCATCGACTCCTTCAGGCTGTACTGCGATGTTGACGAACAGGAAGACCTGGTAGAGGTCCTCCTCCATTCTGCAGGCCGGGCACGGGACTATATTATTTCCCTCGGGTTTCGGATCGAGACCCGCAAGAGCAGGATTGGGGTTCACCGGGACTGATCTGGGGTCTTATCTTTTTCCAGGCAAGGGAGGGGTAACCCGCTCTTTTCATCCGTGATCTCATACACCGATATCCCGGAAAACTCGATGATCACTGCCTCAATGAGGAGGTATACCCTGACTCCATCCCGAAAGCATCCGGTGAGAGCCGAATCCCCTCTCCCGGCAGATGCATGGAAGTGGACTTTTGGTCCATCCGGACCGGCTCTGATCATTCCTGTTCCGATCAGATCATGTACCCCCGTCAGGTCTCTCCAGAGTTGATCCGGGGGAATCGTCTCCTCCTGGGAGCCGGCAACCAGGGATCCTTCTCCTATCGCTCCGATCAGATGAATGATCCCCGAAGAGATCGCCTGCGTTCTGATAAATGACTGAAGGCCGGAGAGAAGGTCTTCTCCGTGGTCAAATTTGATATAAAAAATTCTTCCCGGTCTTCCTGCTGCGTACTGCATACCGAACCGTTGGGGGCCGGCAGGTATCAGAATATCTTTTTCTGCCAGGCTCGTTCCGGTTATCATCCCTCTGGATGGATTTCATTGCAGATCTCCCGGACCTTCTCCCTGATATCTGCATGGCGACAAGCCGTGGTATCAAAAAGACGGTCAAAGGAGGACGGGAGTTCTTCTTCCAGGATCCGGATACCCTGTTCGGTGATTCCTCCCGGGGTAGCCACCTGAGAGATGAGATCTTCTGGTTCCATTCCTCCCTTGAGCATCAGGGCAGTTCCAAAAGTTGTTTCTATCACCATCCGTCTGCATTCATCCATGGACAGAGTGCTGTGGCGCTGTCCTGCTGCGGCAAACTCGGTCAGCATCCGGGTGATCAGGGCAGGTGCACAGCTCATCAGGTCACCGGCAGGCTCGAACTGGTCTTCTTCAACCGGCATAACCCTGCTGATGGTTGCGAACAGGCCTTCTGCATACCCTGCTTCTTCTTTTGTAACCGAAGGATCGTGACAACACAGCGTGATCCCCTGGCATGCGGTGGCGCAGAGCGATGGGAAGAACCTGCTGATCCTCCCCGGATGAATCAGGCTCATCTCTGACATCCTGACGCATCCGGCAATTGATACAAGATGCACATCTCCCCTGTTTATCGTTCTGATCTCACGAATGACATCCGGAACATCCAACGGGCGGACACCGATGATGATAAGGTCACAAAGAGCTGCCAGTTCGCGGTTGGTCTCCATAACTCTCACCCCGGGAAACTCCCTGACCAGGTCATCTGTCTTCCCCCGTGTTCTTGTTGCGATAACTACCTGCTTTGGCATGAGAGCCTTATTCTGAAGAAATCCCCTGGCAAGCATCCGGTTCATCTTCCCCAGCCCGATAAATCCGATTGTCTTCATTCCTCTCATGTATCTGCCGTCCGACTATTATGTCTCATGGAATCCTTCCGGATGAACCTGAATGGGATTGCGCTTTTTGTATCCCTTCATCTTTGGGTTAATAAGTTTCTTCCTGTAAAAACCTCCAATTATTCATTTTTCATGAATCGACTGTTATATTTCAGGTTTTTCTGATAATCTTTATGAGGGCGTGCTCGCATATTTACATACATGATATGGAAACGAGACTGGGGGCTGACCTACCGGATGATCATCACCTGGTCC
>CAZXRT010000202.1:0-4667 GCA_964642535.1 uncultured Methanospirillum sp. | reverse complement strand
GGTTCTTGGTTGAACATTGCAGAAATCGAACTCAGTGCCATTACTCAACAATGTTTGAACCGGAGAATCGGTCTAATGGACATCTTAAAGCATGAAGTTGAGATGTGGCATAGTAAACGAAATAGAGATCAAAAGTCAATGAACTGGCAATTCACATCAGAAGATGCAAGGGTGAAATTGCACCAACTTTACCCCCATATTTAAGTGGCGAGGGGCACTAGTAATCTTCATTCCGGTATAGCCTAACAGAACGATTGCATTGTCTGAACCAACAACATACTTTGAGCCTGAAATCAGTATTCTACGAAACTACCGATTATCATGAACATAAGAGAGAGAAATCCAAAAACAGCATGTATTTTCCTTCTTCTGATACTGCTACTATGTGCGCATTCGATTCCTTTTGTGGCCGCGACACAGAATGTCACCAATAATTCAGCAATTGCAGAAAAAATATCTAATTTCGCTCCGGAACCATTTATTTCGGAAAAAGCAATCCGAATCGGAGTCCTTGCTAACCGGGGATATGATATCGCCATGCAGGAATGGGTCCCGACTGCAGAGTATTTAAGCAAAGAACTTGCACCTGCTCAATTCATCATTGTGCCTCTTGATTTTAATGAAACCACAGAGTCAGTCAGAGAGAAGAATGTTTCATTTATCTGTGCAAATCCTTCAGTCTATACTTACCTTGAATATTATGGTCTTGCCCAACGTATAGCTACCTTGCAGGTGCCGGGAGATCCGGATCCCCAGGCAGTATTCGGTGGTGTAATCTTTACTCGATCCGACAGGGACAACATCAATAAACTCTCTGATCTCCAAGGGAAAAGATTTGCAGCAGTGGATCCGACATCACTTGGTGGCTGGCATGCAGCGTGGGCAGAACTTCTAAAAGCAGGCATTCAACCTGACCGGGATCTCTCATCACTCAATTTTACCAAGACCCATGATGCTGCCGTGATGGCGGTTCTATCCGGAGCAGCAGATGCCGGAACAGTCCGGAGTACCCAGATTGAACGCATGGCTAAAGAAGGTAAAATCAACCTTTCGGACATAAAGGTACTGAATAACCAGAAAGACATATTCCCTAATTATCCCTATCTCCTCTCAACACCTCTGTACCCGGAATGGCCCTTTGCATCGGTAACCGGTACTGATCACTTCCTGAGTAAAGAGGTATCAATAGCCCTGCTGATGATGGATCAAAATGATCCGGCAGCAAAAGTGGTTCGGGGAGCAGGCTGGGCAGTCCCTCAGGATCACACCACCGTTCATGAACTTCTCCGGCACCTGAATCTGCCTCCCTATGAGACATATGGAAAACCAACGCTTGAACAGGTAATCAATCAATACTGGCAGTCAATTCTTGCAATCATCGTTGGGATTATCATCCTTTCAATCCTCCTCCTCTATACACTGCGGACCAAAGAACATCTGAAAACAGCACTTACCCAGGTGAGAGAGAGTGAGATAGCAATACGAAAATCTAAGGAAGATCTGGAGCAGGTTCATGCAGAGCTTGCGGAAACTCAGGACAGAATTCTGGATTCTATCTATTATGCAAAACTTATCCAACAGTCTATTCTGCCCCCAAAGGCAGACCTTGAAAAACATCTGAAAGAATATTTCTCCATATTCAAACCACTCGATATTGTCGGAGGAGATTTTTATCTCCTGAAAAAGACTCATGACGGATTTGTCATCGCAGTTGCAGACTGCACCGGTCATGGAGTTCCCGGGGCATTTATGACCATGATGGCTAGTGCTCTCCTGACCAGGGTCATTGAAACCAATCCGTATGATACCCCGGCATCTCTTCTGATAAAACTGCATCTACTCTTGCAAGAAACGCTTAAAGCCCAGTCGGATAAGAAGCATCTGGAAAACGGGTTGGACATCTCTCTCTGCAGGGTTTATTCAGACCAGAATACCCTTCTCTTTGCCGGGGGCGGACTGCCTCTCATTTTTGTCGAGGATGGAAGTGTTCGTGAGATATCCGGTGAACGATTACATCTCGGATTTTCCCAAATAAAACGAAATTTTGTCTTTACCGATCATCAGGTAGTATTAAAGCAGGATGCCCAGTACTATCTCATTACTGATGGTATTTTAGACCTTCCCGGAGGGGGTGCAGGGCATGGCCTTGGAAGAAATAAATTCATGGCCCTCATAAAAAGCCTTTCAACACTCCCTATGCATGAGCAGAAAAAAGAATTACTGCATCAGCTTACCATACATCAGGGTCAGTGGATATCGAAAGACGATATGACAATTATCGGGTTTATCATCAGGTAAGGAGTAAATATGAAAAATTTGATGCAATTACACCAGGATTTTTCACAGCAGGGAGTCCTTATCAGCTTTAATGGCTCTCTGTCAAACAGTATTATCGAAGAGATCGGCAATGCTATTAAACGATATCTTGAAGATGAACAGCGTGGGAAAGGGACTATAATCGATGTCTTCGCTGCATATATCGAACAGACGCAGAATATTCGGAATTATCTTCGGAATAATGAGATCGATGAAGAACACCGATCATCAATCATGCTCATCAGCACCCATAATGGCAATTACCAGATTGCATCAGGCAATAGTATCCGTAAGTGTGATGTAGAGCCACTGAAATCAAAATTGGAAGAGATAAACTGTCTTGACAAAGATGGCCTGAAACAGCTCTATAAAGAACAACGGCGAAAAGAACGGGAGCCAGATGCGAAAAGTGCTGGTCTCGGACTGATTGAAATTGCCAGAAGAGCAATGAAAGGGCTTGAATTTCGATTTGATCCGCAGGATGAATCATATGATTTTTTCAGCCTGGTTGTCACGGTGCAGGGAGTGTAGCTATGCTCAATATTCAGGCGACAAAATCTACTCCACAGATTGAATATTCTGATGAAGAGCACACCTTGTCAATAATCGGAGAGTCTTACCCGGAGAATACGTTTTCCTTTTATGAACCGGTTTTCTCCTGGCTACATGATTTTCTGCCCACATTGGACCTGATTAACCTGCATGTCAATATCAAGTATATGAATTCAAGCAGTACAAAATGTATGCTCGACATTCTCGATCTTCTTTCTGAAGCTGCAAAAAGAGGATGTTCCGTTTCTGTAAGTTGGTTTTATGAGCAGGATAATGAACGGGCACTTGATATTGCAGAGGAATTCGAAGAGGACGTCGAGGTTCCTTTTGAAATTATCGCAATAGACGTTTCCGAGTCCTGATCATGATAAATGATTCACAACCTCTGTCTGAAAAAATTGCACAAAAAATTACCGAATTAATGCAGGATCCATCGCCATTGGCACAGGATTATATTGAACTTGGATCTGCTTTTTTAAAATATATTGAACGAACTGAAAAAATAATGGATATTGCGGATAAATACCTCGCAGATCTTAAATATACCAGCGACCAGCTGATCCTGACCAAGAAGGCATTACAGGAAAACGAAGAGAAATTCATCTCCATATTTGAAGAAACTCCTGACCCTATCCTTATCCTGGATGCATCAGATCATATTCTTGAGGTAAACCGTGGGTTCGAGACAGTTTTTGACATTGCACAGGAATCCATCTTAGGCAAGAGGATTGATGACCTTGCAGTACAGCTGACTAAAGATATTATTGGAGATGTGTTGACAAAATCCGGAGCAAATCAGCATATTTCCCACATTGAAATGAGCCTCCTTAAAAAATCTGGGGTTCCTTTCACCGCTGAAGTCTCGTTCTCACGAATAACCATCCACGATGAGCCCTGCCTTATTATTCAGATCCATGATATTGATGAGATTAGGAAAGCCCATGATGCCGTATCCATGGTAAACCAGAAATTACAAATTTTATCCAGTATCACCAGACATGACATTTTAAACCGGGTAATGGTAACGTCTGGATATGCAGAGATGCTGCTCATGGATATCACCGAACCTGCTCATCAAAAACGGATCAATGCTATCATTACCTCAAACCGTGAGATTAGTACACTTATCGATTTCACCAAGCAGTACCAGGATCTTGGATCTGCAGAACCCGCATGGCAATCTATTGAAATTATTCTTCAGTCAGTGATAATAAAAAGCCTGATCACCAGAGTAGAACTCCGTTCGGATCTTGGATATTGGGAAATCTATGCAGATAAGATGCTTGAAAAGGTCATATACAACCTGGTAGAGAATTCAATGAGGCATGGAAAAAATATCTCCAGAATTATGCTTTCCGCCCAACAAGATGGAGGAGAACTGATTATCTGCTATGAAGATGACGGAGGAGGGATCACTAATGAAGATAAGAAAAAGATATTTCAGAAGGGATTTGGAAAAAATACCGGGATGGGATTATTTCTTATCAGAGAAATCCTCTCTATAACTGGGATAACAATCATTGAAAATGGTGAACCTGGTGTGGGAGTCAGGTTTGAGATACGAGTTCAGGCAGGGAAATGGCGGATGAAGAGTAGTCTATAGGGCGAGAAAATTTTAGTATAGGAGTATGAGAAGAAATCTATTCTATAGCTCACATTATCTTTTCTCAGCTACCCACACATACACGCTTTCCAATCCTGAAATCGTAAACGCCGTCTCCTCCGTTCCTCATTCCTTTTCAGGTATTTAAATACTCAAACCAAATCTACTATCACCGGTTTATCCGGATGGAGGAAGG
>CAZXRT010000201.1:0-4674 GCA_964642535.1 uncultured Methanospirillum sp. | reverse complement strand
GCGTCATCACCGCCATCTGCCGGGCCTGGGATTCAAGGGCTGCGCTCAGTTCCTGGCTTCCTGATGCCCGGATACCGGTCAACTGCCACCGGAGTACCACGGATTCCACGATCCCGCGAAGGTGAGAGAGACCGATCGGAATAACCCTGACCGGAAGGCCGGAGAACGTCTCAAACGACCGGATACACTCGGGGGAAACCGGACAGACTCCAGTATCGAGCAGATAGGTCTCCCGAAGGTTGGAAGAGTAAAAGGTGGTCGGAACACCAGGATCAAACCCCATTGCACAGACATGCTCCTTCCAGGAGAGCAGCCAGCCAGGATGAACCAGGAATATCCCCTGCAGACTGCACCAGCTGCCTAGCTCTTCAGGAGCCAGCAGGCTGGTACATGAATCAGGACCCGCGTGGACGACTCCATCGGGCAGGAATCCTCTTCGTGCCAGGACTACATCTCCAAAAAACAGCCCCTGGCTATTTGATGGAAGATTATCCCTGATAAAAGTGGCGATAGATTCCAGATTGTGGACTCCTGCCGTGCAGAAATGTGGATAGAAACAGACCTTCACCCGTGGATCGGTGAATGATGTTGCGATACGGATGATCTCCTCCCTGAACGATTCACAAAAGAAGAGAGTGAGATCACTTGCCACCTGTTCAGACAGGGATGGGATACCTCCCAAATTCCATGACAGCATCACGTATCGCAAAAAGAACTTCGTCTGAAACCTGGAATGGGATCTCCCCGTGGTTGTCCCCCACGATAAACCCTCCTCCGGGCCCGGCATCCCGGATCAGCTCTTTTACATGGGAAAACGCCTCTTCCCGTGTCCAGTGACGCATCGCAATCCCGTTCAGGTTTCCAATGAGCGTAATTTTCCCGGCATATTTCTGCTTGATCTCCTTCATGTTCTCACTCTCACCAACCCCGACTGCCACCACCCCGGTTGATGTGATATCATCAAGGATCGGAAGGATCCGTGCCGAGGCATACAATGCAGCGATAGGTGCGTTGACCTTTGGAAGAACATCACGAGCGATCAAAAGACCGGTCCTCCGATAGAGCTCAGGAGGGATGATGGTCGGGGAGGATACCGGGTCAAAGTAGATGATCCCGTCGGCTCCTGCCTTCACCTGGGCTGATGCCCATTCGACAAAGAACTGACTGTTCACCGCAATCAGCTTCCTGAACCGTTCTTCGTCTGTATACATGAGTCTGATATAATTCTCAAATCCCATCTGCATGACCGGAAGCGAGAGCGGTGAGATAGCAACCCCGAAGATCAGGGCATCACCCGGGGATCTTTCCACCAGGATTCTGATCATCTCCAGAACCATCTGCAGACACGGTGTCTCGCTGACTTTGGGAGCGGTCAGGGTGTCTATCTGCTCCCCGGTGGTGATGATCGGCCTGCCGCTGTTGGGAGGACCGTCTTCGCGGAAGATCACATCCCCGCCGAACGCCTCATAGTCCACGGCACCGTAATGAAACGCGATATATGCATCAGTACCGTATTTTTTCCGTGACTCGAGAA
This sequence comes from uncultured Methanospirillum sp., assembly GCA_964642535.1. Classification (GTDB taxonomy): domain Archaea; phylum Halobacteriota; class Methanomicrobia; order Methanomicrobiales; family Methanospirillaceae; genus Methanospirillum. The sequence continues at coordinate 3,140 of CAZXRT010000201.1, read as the reverse complement.
TTCCCCGGGCAACCAGGTCAGGAGACCGGAGATAACTTTTCAGCGAGATGCCAAGGTCTCGGACCGGCTGCATCGTGGTATTGAGGATCAGGGGGACGCGGTCAGGTTCTTTATGGGACAGGGTCGTCAGGACACGCTCCCGGGATGTCATGGTCATGATTGTGCCTCCAGTTCGCGAAGGGCAGCAAGAGCATCAGACGCCGTAAAACAAACCCGGTCAGCCCCGACCTCTTTCCCGAGGCCTGGGTCTATCCTGAACGGTGCACCTCCGACGATGATCTTCACACCGCTTCCTGCCAGCTGCGTTGTCACTTCCCTGACCTTTAATGCAGACGGGAGCATCAGGGCAGAGATAAGAAGATACCTGATCGAATCTTTTCTGACCAGCGATACCAGTTCGCCAGCCTCCCGGTGACCATACCGGATCGGTGCATATCCAGCCCCGATCAGGTTGGCGGCGACGATCCTTTCACCCAGCATATGGTAATCCTCAAGGACGACCGTGGCGATGGCAGACTTCTCCCTGCCCTGACCCGCACTCTCCGGGAACAGGGAGGTGATCGCCTCTTCGACAAGGATCCCGGCCATGTACACCTGGGAGATGGCAAGCGACCCCTCCTCCCATCTCTTTCCGATCTCTTCCAGCGCAGGAACGATGATCTCATCGATGATCCTTTCACGGGAAGCCGATTCTCCTGACGGACGGATTAGATCCCTGACTGCCAGGCGATCCATGGTGATAAGAGCAGACAAAAGACCTTCCACCCGGCTATTGACGATATCAGGGCCCATAATAACCCTTCAGTGCTGCCATATGAAATAGATTTCTCAACCCCTGTATCAGGGCCCGGACCAGCACTGATAGGGAACCCGAACCCGCCTTCCACCTCTCCTGTGACAGGGAAGGCGAAAATTCTGATGAGCCCGGAGAAAGACCGGGAGGGGAAATGAACCCGGGAAGGGCGGATTTCATAAGGCCGGGAGTATCATCTGTATGAATGAGTTATCGCGGGGATGCCGATGCCTGGTATAACAAGGGATATGCATTATTCGAACGCGGAATGCTCACCGAGGCCATAGAAGCATTTTCCAGGGTTCTGGAGATCAACCCGGGAGATACCAGAACCTGGATCATCATCGGGAATGTCTACGTGGAGTCCGGCCAGTTTGAAAAAGCCATCGAAGCCTATGACCAGGTGCTTCATGCAATCGGATCAGACCCTGACATCTGGGTACACAAGGGAAATGCCTACCTCTCCATGGGAAGAAAAGATGAGGCACGGCAGGCTTTTGACCAGGCCCTGAGCATAGAACCGGACCATCCCTTTGCCCTTTATTGTCGTGATATTACCTGTGCAGAATCAGAATAACGCAGAGACCCTACGTGAAATTCATCCATCCCTGCCCTGATGAAACATCCTTCTTTTCATCCTGACAATAGGTACACCATGCCCGACGATCCATGCTGGATTCGCACCGCAGAACCCGGGGATCTGGACGGAATCCTGGATCTGTATACCCATATGCATGAAGAGGACAAGCAGGCAGACAGGCCGGCAGTCCTTGATGCATTTGAGGAGATCCTCTCCTCACCCGGGTGTTTTCTCTTCATCCTCGGGGATGATTGCCGGATGATATCGTCGTGTATCCTCCACATCCACCCCAACCTGACCCGCGGGGCACGTCCGTACGGCCTGATCGAGAACGTAGTGACCAGGAAGGAGCAAAGAAACCAGGGGTATGGGACACGGATCCTGGGGCATGCCCTTGCCGCAGCATGGGATGCAGGCTGCTACAAGGTGATGCTGCTGACCGGAAGGACCGATCCTGCGGTGTTCAGGATGTATGAGAAGGCAGGGTTTGAGAGGGGCAGAAAGGAAGGACTGATCGCCTATCCGGGTGGCAAAACCCTCCTTCTGACCAGAACGGGCACGAGATGAGAAGAATCCGGTTCATGCACCAGGCGGGGAGGTCCCTTTCATTCATGACCGGGCAGAACGGGATTCATCAACAAGGTTTTATATTACTCTGTGAATTTGATATAAGGATAAATTATGGCAGATTTACCAGTTGCAGCAGTAATCAGGATTGCAAAGAACAGTGGTGCAGAGCGTGTCGGTAAGGATGCAGCAGACCTCATCGTGAAGATGACGGAAGACTACATCGGAAAACTCACCAAGGAGGCAGACAAACTGGCAACTCACGCCGGAAGGAAGACCCTTCGGGCCGAAGACATTGACATGGCTGCCGAGAACATCTAAATCTTTTTTCCCTTTCTCATCCGGCCGGGCCGGATTTCGGTTATTGTGTCGCTAATGTATCTTTCCCTTCGGATGGATATCCATATCCAGAAAAAATCCAATGTCCGGGGTGTCCGGGCCGGATTTACAGATGGATAAAACAGAAAGGGTCAGAAGCAGAGAGATCTCCTGACCCGTGGTATGCTCTCACCCGGCATCCGCCTCCGCACAAGGACAGGTACTGACAATCAGCGCATCTGCCGGTCAGAGATGATACTTTGCTGCGAAACTGTGAGAGGACCGGGTTTTGCGGATCGTTCCAGAGTGCTGAAAACGCCTTCTCTCGAATCGATCCGATATAAAACCGTGGAATCTGGGCAAACTGGCAGGGATACACATCCCCGGTCTGGGAGACACTCGCAACCCGGATTCCGGCGCTGCATCCCCCTTTCATCGAGGCGATCAGGCTCTCTGCTTCTGCAATGTCAGCGGAGCCCTTCTGCTGCATCAGGTGAAGGAGATGGACGGCATCCTGCGGCCCGTCCACAGTGAGAAACTCCATCACCGTAGGATCGGTTGTTTCTGCATACCGGTGCAGGGTCTCAAGGGCAGAGAAGACCTGATCTCCATCGAGCTGGATCTCCCGGTATACATCTGATCCTCTCCCTGAGGGGACCAGCCAGTAGACACAGAACCGGCTGGCCCCATTTCGGAGGGAGAGATCAATAAGATCGCCGAGTTCCTGGATATTCTCTCGGTGAAGGGTCACCCGCACTCCGCACCGGACATTGGCATCCCGGCAATATGCGAATGCCTGCACTGCCTTCTCAAAGGCTCCATTACAGCCGCGAAACCGGTCATGGGTATGGGCAGTTGCCCCGTCAAGTGATATCCCGACAT
>CAZXRT010000200.1:0-4704 GCA_964642535.1 uncultured Methanospirillum sp. | reverse complement strand
GGCTGACCGGATCCTTGCCGGATCCCGGCATTCCAACTTTCGTGAACTGGCAAAAGACAGACTGACAAGGAAAGGAGGCAGATGCCGCTGTATCCGGTGCCGGGAGATCGGCAGACGAAAATCTGACGATCCCGTAACCATCAGGACATACCGGTACGACTGCTGTGGGGGAGAGGAGCGGTTTATCAGTTACGTCTCCGGCGATTCGCTGATTGGGTTCGCCCGTCTGCGTTTTCCGGGACATCCCTGGAGGCCGGAGACTGAAGAAGCGGCCTTTGTCAGGGAACTTCACGTATATGGCATGGTAGTTCCTCTCGGCCGCACCGGATCTGGTGATGACCACCAGCACCGCAGGTATGGGACTGAACTACTTGCTGAGGCCGAACGGCAGGCATCAGAGGCGGGATACCGTCGCGTTGCGATCATGGCAGGGATCGGAGTCCGCCCGTATTACCGCCGGCTGGGTTATGATCGATCCGGCCCATACATGGTAAGGGATCTCCCGGCAGCATGAAAGCAGCAACCCTGACTTTTATCAGACAACGGTTTACCGACTACTACGGCAGGACCCGGATTACTCCGCCATCCTCACCAAATCAGCGTGAGTTCGGATTCATCTTCTTTGAAGGGAATTACCCGGAAGATATCCGGATGAGGCGGCATATCGGATTCGGATCCCCGGAAGAACTGGAAGAATATGTCAAAAATCTCGTCCCGGCCCATGCCTATTATTCAACGGCATATTACCGGACCCCTCAGTCAGCCACCATGGGGGATAAAGGATGGCTGGGAGCAGATCTCATATTTGATCTGGATGCTGATCATATTCTGAGAGGATCCTACCAGGAGATGCTCAACCGAATAAAGGATGAGACTGTGAAACTCATCACCGTCCTAGATGAAGAACTTGGCATCGATATGCGGACGGTGAAACTGGTCTTCTCAGGCGGCAGGGGATACCATATCCATGTACAGGAGATTGCAGTCAGGGATTTTGACTCACAGGAGCGGAGAGAACTGATCGATTATATCTGCGGGATCGGGATCAATCCCGGCCGGATGCTGACCGGGTATCAGCCGGGAAGACGGGGCTGGCACCAGCGTTTCCAGACCTGTCTGTCCGGGTACCTGCAGAATCTGGCTGCCATGCCTCCGGCTCAGGCAAAAGCTTCGCTCTGTGCTCTCCGGGGAATCGGGGACACCCGGGCTTCGCGATTCCTCGAAAGCGTCCCTGCCCTGCTGACGCGGGTTCAGACAGATCCGGTGTCTGTGAATATCCGCGATCCGACCACCGCTGAGATCCTGGAGATCCTGACTACTGAAAAAGAGAGTCCGTTATATTCCATGATTCGGGAAGCAGGAGTCCAGGCTGACGAACCTGTCACCACCGACACCCGGCGCCTTATCAGACTTCCGGGCTCTCTTCATGCTAAATCGGGATTCAGGGTGACACCGCTTTTGATAAAGGAACTTGATGATTTTGATCCTCTCATCGATGCCGTCCCATTTGGTGACCGCGGGGTGCGGATCGATGCATCCCGGGAGTACTCGGTCTCACTCCTGGGAAACACCTATGAGATCCCCATAGGAATCAGCCAGGTTCCAGAAGCTGTGGCCCTCTTTCTCTGTTGCCGGGGAATGGCGGAGATAGCAGGAGGAAGTCATGCATCTTGAGGATCTGAGGGGGTTTCTCCTCTCCGAACGTGACAGTGGCACACTTATCCAGATTCCCCCTGATCTCTACCAGACCACGGCAACCCTGATCCGCACGCTGCAACAGGAAGTGATCATCATGGATGATCCCTTCTCTGATGAAGCACGGATGCTCATCGAAAAGGTTGCCAGTATCAGGGGGACCGCCGAAGAACTGTTTCATATCAGAACGGAAAAGATTCTTGACCTTGCCAGGAGTCAGGCAGACGGATCCTATATCGATCGGGATGAACTCAGAACGCTCATCCCAGCTGAACTGGAAATGTTCAACCGACTGGTCGATGGCATCCGGGTCTGCAGATCTTCACTTATCGAATGGCGGGCAGGAATGCCCCGGCCCCAGCCGGCCATGAAAGTCGAGATCCCACAGCGATTATCCGAAGCCGGATCATCCCCCCTCCCGGCAATTTCCCAGGAATATGGATCTGCAGGATCGGCAACGGGCGTTGAAGCGATGGCTGCCGGTGTATCCGGTCATGAAGAAGAAGGGGAGGAGGCTGGACGCGCACATGATGAGGAAGAGGGATGGACCCCGACTGATGACGAAGATGAGGAAACTTTTCCTTACACCCTTGTCAGGGTTAAGGCAGATATGGAGACATTTATGGGAGTGGACAGCCGGACGTATGACCTGGTCAGCGGCGATATAATCACCCTCCCACGGAGAAATGCCGAAGTCCTTGCAGAACGCGACATAGTCTTAAATATAAATCCGGGCTAATAATGTAGGTATTCTCTATACCCAGACGAGGCTCATTTTATGAAGATGCCATCTAAATTCAGGACATACTGCCCGTTTTGTCGCAGTCACCAGCAGCACGAGGTTGAGAAAGTCAAGAAGGGGAAGACCACCGGTCTGCACTGGATCGACCGGCAGAAAGCACGCCGTGGACGTGTCGGAAACATGGGGAAATTTTCCAAGGTCCCCGGAGGCGACAAGCCGACCAAGAAGATCAATGTACGGTACCGCTGCACTGCCTGCAAAAAAGCACACCTGAGAGAAGGTTTCAGGGTCGGCAAATTCGAACTTACGGAGTAATTATCATGGTACAAGCAAAGCGAGAAAACCGGAGCAAATTTGTAAAGGTGAAATGTCCGGACTGTGAAAACGAACAGCTCATCTTTGACAGGGCCAGCAGCACCGTTGACTGTGTCGTCTGTGGTCATGTCCTTGCCGTCCCCTCCGGTGGAAAGGCAGAAATCAAAGCAGAGATTATAGCTGCATTTGAGTGAGTCGTTGATGCAGGAGAGAGGCTGGCCTGAAGTTGGCGAACTGGTCGTCTGTTCAGTCAGGAATGTAAAGGATTTTGTAGCCTTTGTCACTCTTGACGAATATAACGAGCAGGAAGGGTTGATCCCAATATCGGAGATTGCCCGTGGCTGGATTAAGTACATCAGAGACCATATCAGGGAAGGTCAGAAAGTAGTCTGTAAAGTCCTGAATGTCGACCAGCAGAAGGGTCATATTGACCTCTCTCTCAAAGATGTCAACGAACATCAGCGTCGGGAAAAAATCCGGATATGGAAGAACGAATCAAAAGCCAAAAAATGGATCGGATTTGCAGCTGCTGAGGCAGGTCAGGAAGAAGCAGTTCCTGCCATCATTGACGCACTGTACAAAGAATATGCCGATCTTCACCCGGCGTTTGAAGAGTTTGTCGTAGAAGGGCGGAGCTCACTGGATAAGCTCAACCTTGACAAAAACCTCACTGATGCCATTTACAAGATAGCAACTGAGAATGTCAAGCTCCCGACAGTCACCATATCCGGTGATCTCTATCTCCAGTCAGCCAAGTCAGACGGTGTTAATATCATCAGACGGGCACTCCGGAGTGCAGAACCGAAGGCGGAAGACGAAAACGTCGAGATCATCTACCTGGGTGCCCCAAATTACCGCATAAAGGTATCAGCTCCCAACTATAAAGAAGCCGAAAAAGCACTGGAAAAAGCTGCCAATGCAGCGATCGGTGTCATGAAGCGGGCCGGGGGAGAGGGCAGATTCACCCGGAAAGCAAAGGCTGGTAAACACGCATGAAAGGTCGGATCAGGCAATGCCCTGTCGACCATATCTATACTCTTTCTGAAACCTGTCCCCAGTGTGGACATCATACCATAACCCCTCACCCGGCACGGTACTCACCACAGGACCGTCTTGGTGCATATCGGAGAATGGCCAGATGATGGAAGATATATCGGTTATTTTTGACGAATCAATACCCCCGGAAGAACGCAATGCCCCGGTTTTTATCGAGGGTCTTCCCGGTATCGGCCATGTCGGCAAACTCGTAGCCGAGCATCTGATCCAGGAACTTGGGGCTGTGAAGATAGCAGAGATAACTTCCATCTATTTTCCACCCCAGGTCATCATCAACGACAGCGGAGTAGTCCGACTCTGTAACAACGAAATATACCGCTATTCAGGAGAAAAAGGATCTTTCCTCTTTCTCATCGGTGATTTCCAGAGTACCTCAAACGAAGGACATTATCTCCTCTCCCAGGCATACGTGGATATCGCTCACGAACTGGGCGTCAGGCGGGTTTATACCATCGGAGGATATGGTGTCGGCCATTTCATCGATACCCCCCGGGTGATTGCAGCGGTCAACAAGGAAGAACTGGTTCCCCCGGTTACTGATGCAGGCGGAATATTTGGAGAAGGAGAGCCGGGAGGGGGAATCATCGGGGCCGCGGGCCTGATGCTTGGCCTGAGCGCTACGCTCGGTATGGAAGGAATCTGCCTGATGGGAGAGACAAGCGGATACCTGGTAGACCCGAAGAGTGCAGCCCTTGTCCTTGATGTTATCACCAGGCTCCTGGGGATAACGATCGATCCGGCAAAACTGAACGAGCGTGCCGGAGAAATGGAAATCGCCGTTCAGAAACTCATTGAGCAGGAGAAAAAGGGAGAGGAAGAGCTCTCCTATATCGGCTGAGTATGCTGCTCAACGCGGATCTCCATATTCATTCCTGTTTTTCCATGGCATCATCACC
>CAZXRT010000199.1:0-4707 GCA_964642535.1 uncultured Methanospirillum sp. | reverse complement strand
CATCATTAACCCAGGCAACGGACCAGCTCTCAACACAGGGAAGCAAACTGGTCGGAAATACTGAACAGGGTATGAAGAATATTCAAGCCTCATTTGAGGAAACCAACAGAGTAATTACGGAAATTAACACCCAGATGGTGGAGATCGGATCCATTGTCGGAGTAATCGGAGGAATAGCAGATCAGACCAACCTCCTTGCCCTGAATGCTGCAATCGAGGCAGCGAGAGCTGGAGAAGCGGGTCTTGGATTTGCGGTTGTTGCTGAGGAGGTCAAAGCCCTGGCTGAAGAATCCCGCAAATCAGCAGAAAAGATTGCCACTCTGATCACCGAACTCCAGCAAAAATCACATATTGTCACCGATTCCATGGGCCGCTCTCTGTCGGATGTTACCGCAGGAGACACCGCGGTAAAAGAGACGCTTGCCGTATTTGGAAAGATCGCTGAATCCATCGATGAGGTTTCACAACGAATCAGCGATGTTGCGGCGACAACTGAGGAACAGGCAGCATCGGTAGAGGAGATCAGTGCCAGTGTCCATGAAGTCGGAATGCTTGTCGGGCAGACTGCGAAAGAGGCTGTTTCTGCCTCGGCAGCCTCGGAAGAGTCAGCATCCGGACTTAATCAGATCTCACATGTAATCGGCGATGTGACGAACTCTATCCAGAGAATATCCAGTGCGATGGAACGATTCAGAGTGTAAAAAAAAAGATCAGGCGAAATATTTATTTTTAAACCTGTCAAGTTCATCCTGCGCTGAGCTGATGATCGTGATTGCAGACTGAAGCCTTCGGTAATAATCCTCTTCATCTCCCTTATTTCGGTAATTTACATTGCCGTGATTGAAATAGATCGGATAGAGTGACGCGATTTCTGATATCTCATTTGTCCCTTCAGCAAGATGGTCCAGGAAGAAGATATAGGATTCTCTTACCTCATCGTATGAATCGGACAATTCCAGCGCTTTCAGTTCATTGATGTATTCTACAAGATACTTAGAGGTACTCAGTGCCTTTGTATCAGCCTCTGTCCACCTGGCATCAGCAATAAAGGTGGTAATCTGGTGGATATCTTCGGTAATCTTTGCATCATTTTTCCGGTACAGTGCATCAAACATTGCATCTGATGAATCTGCTTCAGTTCCACCGATCAGATCCGTTTTGGTTTCTGACGCTATCTCATCACTGCTGGTTTCACCGGGTATTCGGGTATTTTCAATCTCCTCGGACCGGGTGAATGCAGATTTAGCTCCAGTACTGTTCCCGGAATTTTCTAATGCGATACCAAGGTTATACCAGGACTCTGATGAACTGGCATTAATATCCAGTGCTTCAAAAAAGGCCTGAGCAGCAGACTCGAACTGTTCTTCTTTCAGAAGGACTAAGCCTTTGTTGTACCAGGCGTATTCGTGCTTTGAATCGATTTCGATTGCCTTTTCATATGAAAACAGGGCATCCTCATAACTCTGGTTTTCGAAGAAATCAACACCGATATCGTTCCATTGATCAGCACTGAGAGGTTCTGCTGAACATATACCTGCAATACCCACGAGCATACAGATGACAGAGATGGTGGAGATCAGATTCCTTGTCAGGGAAGCAGTAGCGTTCCGGGATGAAGATCGAAGAGCCATATTTTTTATCAGGGGTACTGATATTTGAATTCCCCTGCTATCTCCATCATGAATGTAATCTCTGGATCTCGGTCCAGAGACCGACCAGCGAGAGACTGATAAGGTTCAGGGTAGTGGCACTGTACCACAGGTACGCTTCATATCCCGTGAAATGCATAACCCAGCCTGACCAGAGAACAAAACAGATGATGGAGAATGTGAGAAGAGTATCCAGAGCCAGAAAAACCATCGGTGCACCCATAACTCTTCCGGCCTGAGCAAGGGTACAGAATTCGATTCTGCTTTCCCTTCCTCTGATATCTTCAAAGGCCCTGATAAGATTCATTACCAGATCAGCAGATGCCCAGATGATAACACAATATCCTGTCAGGATAAGAAACGGCCAGGAATTCAGGGATCCTACCCGGGTAATCAGGATGGCAAATAATATTTTATACAGGCAGAACGGGAAACCGATGGTGATTGAGAGGAAAAAAGGTGACTTAAAAAAATCTCCCATTCGAGTTACTCTGCCGTCCCCGGCTGGGAGGGGATTTGTTTCTGTTCATTAATTCTGGATACCAGGATCTTATCGATCCGCCGGTCATCCATGTCAGCAACCTCGAACCGGAAATCTCCAAACACCACCACATCTCCTGTTGATGGCACCCTGCCCAGTTCAGATATGAGAAAACCTGCCGCTGTCCGGTAATGCCCTTCTTCTTCGCCTGGAAGGGAAGTAACTGAAAGAAGTTCACTCAGTTCTTCTGCAGGGAGACGCCCGTCAATAAACCATGATCCATCTTCACGCCTGACGATTGCCGGCTCTTCAATCTCCTGGTCGACGGTTGAGAGATCCCCGACTATTGCCTCCATCAGGTCATGAAGGGTGATGATTCCTGCAACAGTTCCATATTCATCCATTACGACCGCCATGGGGGTCTTTGCAGTTCTGAACAGTTCCAAAAGCCTGATTGCGGTGATATGTTCCGGAATGACCATTGCCTCCTGAATGATGGCAGCGATATCCGGAAGATTTCCCGACCCTGTCTGGGCATATAGATCTCTGACAGATATGACACCCATTATTGAATCCAGGGTTCCTTTACAGACCGGATAGCGGGTATGTTTTGTCGTGAGTATCTTTTTTTGGTTTTCATCCAGAGAATCCTCAAGATCCAGATAGACAATATCCGGACGCGGGATCATGAGCGATACAACCTCACGGTCTCCGAACCTGAATACACTCTCAACCAGTTCCTGTTCTGTCTCATCAAACACGCCGGCCTGAGTTCCTTCTTCCAGGAGTGTAGTGATGTCCTCTTCCGTGACTGCCTGTTCATTCGGGTTGCATGATCCAAGAAGCCAGAGGATTGCTTCGGTTGCTCTGCTCGCGAGAAGGTTGAGGGGAGCGAGGAGGGTTGCGATCAGCAGGATTGGATGTGCTACTGCGGCAGAAATACGCTCCGGATAGGCAAGACCCACTCTTTTAGGTACCAGTTCGCCAAAAACCAACGTAAAAAAAGTGATAATGAGGACAATACAGAGGAGGCTGACAGTCCCGCTATAAGGTCCGATGTAGGGAATATCAGCAAAGAACGGTGCAATCTGTCCTGCTATCGCTGCTCCTCCAAAGGCTCCGGCGAGAATTCCGATCAGGGTTATCCCTATCTGGATCGTCGAGAGGAAGGTGTTTGGATCTTCACTGAGTGAGAGAGCACGATCAGCTCCTCTCACTCCCTTTTCTGCCAGTGCTGAGAGGCGTGTCCGCCGGGCAGAAACAAGGGCAAATTCAGCCATGGAAAAAAAACCGTTCAGAAGGATGAGAATAATGATAATGAAAGTCTCAATTACAACTGCCATATGTTATCAGGGGATGAATAATCCCGATATCCATTATTATTGTCATCCAGTATTCAGTAACCTTTCGTCTGGTGGATATGGACTCCTGCCAGGATCATATCGATACTTCTTGATTCCCTTATCAGAATGCACCAGTCATGGAGTTTAATAGGGAGCCTTTCTCAACCAGTACCTCATGGAGAATTTCAGCAGTATGGATCTGACTCTCTTTCTGCAGGAAATGTCCGGGCCAGTTATACTGCCTTTGCAGGTGATCTCCCTTCTCGGTCAGCCGGAGGTTTACCTGCTTATTTTACCGGCGATATACTGGTTGTATGATCCACGGCTGGGAATCAGACTCATGGTATTGATCTGCTGCACAGGCTGGAGCAATGATCTGCTGAAACAGGTTTTCCATCTTCCCAGGCCCTACTGGCTCTCACATCAGGTCCGGATGCTTGATCTTGCAGAATCAGCGTCTTTCGGTTTTCCCTCCGGTCATTCCCAGATTCCGGCATCATATCTCGGATTGGTGGCATACTGGGTCAGAAAATGGTATGTCTGGCTCATTTTCTTACTTCTGATCTTTTGTATCGGTATTTCCCGTGTCTGTCTGGGAGTTCATTTTCCCACTGATGTTATCGGAGGCTGGAGTCTTGGGATCCTGATGCTTCTCCTGTTCATCCTTCTGGACCTGAAATACAGTGCATTCGTATCCTCTCTTCCCGGATACGTGATCATGCTATCCGGGTTTCTGGCATCGACGGTCATGTTCTATCTCAGCTGTTCCACAACTACGGGACTGGCCCCTGTTCTGATCTCCGGTGTATGGGGAGGAGAATTATTCGGCACCCTGACCGGTGCTGCTTATATATCCAACCATGCCGGTCTGACCACTGCAGGTATGCTGTCCGGTGCAGTATGTGGCTGGGTAATGATTCATAATTCAGCCGAAATCCTGGTATCCTGCCCAATTAAAATCCGCATTATCAGGTTTATTTCCGGAATGACTATTCTGGTATTATTCTACCTGTCCATCGGGTTTTCTCTGAGCATCGCAGGGGAAGATATTCGTCCGTTTCTAATCTGGATGAGGGGGATTATTCTTGGCGGATGGATAACAGGTGGAGCCCCCTGGCTCTTTGAAGTTGCCAGACAGGATGAGAAATATAATGAGAAAAATATAAAAATGGGTTGAGCTTTTCAGGCAGTTACAGGTAGAGGAAAGCTACCAGCATGATTCCGGTGATCAGGG
>CAZXRT010000198.1:0-4739 GCA_964642535.1 uncultured Methanospirillum sp. | reverse complement strand
TCACCCAACCCGATACACCGCCGCCTTCTTCTTCGGCCATTTCTCCAGCAAATTCCGAAGCTGCCAGACAAACACCTCATACTCAACTCCATCGACCTGGGCAACCACCACCATCTTCCCATGCCGGTCTGTTTCCAGAGCCGCCTCATCGATCAACCGTTCAGCCTCCTGCCTGGTGATCATCACGAGCTCACCGGACCCATCAACAAAAAGATGGATAATCTCTCCATCTCCCGGCTTCAACCGACCGACCTTCACCCGCTGTTCATCATCGAAATATCTGATCTCCATCGCTTCCGGTACCTCCGCTGTGCCTCTCGATGCTTCTCCCTCGCCCGGCTCTCTTTCGCTGACCGGACAGCCTCGGCAAGAGATCTTCGAACTCTCTCAGTCATGTTCAACACGAAACCGCGAAGACCGGTGTTTTCTTGCTGATCTTCTGGATCCCTTCCTGCCTGAGCAGCACCTTGGATATTGCCTGCTTGACTGAATCCGGTTTCTTCGTGGCAAGACCAGGGTAAAACTCCGGTCGTTCCCGAATCTCATCCTCAATTGCTGCTCGCGATATGATTGTATTCCTCCCCTTCGCTGAATACATCGCCCGGAGCACCTCCTCCTCAATACACTGATACTGAATTACCATTCTCCCCCCTCTGCATAATTCGATAACATGATGCACAGATCGCAGTCCTCATCTCCCGGTCCTGCCAGACGGCCTTATGAATATCACATATCTGGCATCTGCCGATTTCTGCATGGATCCGTTGCATATTCGCGATATTCAAAATACCAGGAAGCGGCCTGTACTCCTGACTCTCGACCTGCTTCGCTCTCTCAAAACATTTCTTACAGATCTTCTTCCCGGTAAAGGTCCGGTCATTCCTGAACCGCTCCTGATAATTTACCCATTTGTACCCGCAACACTCACACGGACCAGGGCCATATCCCTTATCAACTTCGACAAATTGATTGACCTGAATCGACGTAGCGGAAAGCCGGGGTCGTAGCGGAATATCATCCCTTGTAGCGGAAAGATTCTCCACTTTTCCGCCATGACATTCAGGCTTCGATCCTGAATCAGCCGGCGTTGGTTCCTCTGGTTGTGTTCCTGGATCCCTTATAGCGGAAAATTGGATCTCAGTAGAGCAATCACATGCAGATAATTGATCAGAAATTACCTGCTTCATACTTTCAGATTTTCCGCTACCATTACTGAAATTATTATTATTACTGAGATCTTCGTCATCTGACCCGGTATTCTTCGCCCGTTTCATAGCGGAATTTTCCGCTATCTTTCCGCTACGTTCCGCCATTCCGCCAGAAGTATTTAAAGAGTCAGAAGGGGGGAGATCATCTCCATCCTTCCCATCATCAGGATCAAAACCGTCAAGCCAACATCCGCCATCAGACGCCCAGGTATCATACACATGAGGATCCCAGGAGTATGCTTTCGCACGCCGGTGAGCTGCAGATGTTCCTCCCTCATCGGTTACGATGGTCCGATCACATACCGAGATCGCTGGACACTTCTCCAGAAGACCAGAGTACTGATACCCTTTGCTTAGTGATCCATGCAACATCTTGTTAATAACCGAGTGAGACCAGCTCGTGATCCGTTGCATCTCGGTGATGGTGATCTCACTCTGACCCACGGACCGGATCGCGTCCACGAGTTCAGACTCTTTTCTCGTTAGTTTCGACTGCTGCCCGCCTGACTCACCATTCAGTTTTGTATAAAGTCGGCAGGCTTGTCTGAAGTCCTCAATCGTCGCGGTGATACAGATCATCTTCCCGGCTTCATGCCGCTCCCGCTGATATTGCATCAGGGATGCATGTGCCCGGACCAGATCCAAGAGCATATCTGGGTTTCTCCGGTTCATACTGGATGAGAACCTGATACACTCCGCAAAGGGAACGATCACATATACTGGATGGAGAGACCGCCACATCTCCTGGCAGATCAGATTCTCCCGGCTGATACCCGGCGCCTGGGTCGGGACTGCTGCCGCTTCCTGAAGCGTAAGAGTAAGAACCTTCTTGTCCTGCTCCTCGCTGTCATCAATCCAGCAGGTGAGCATCCGATTCCAGACCTGATCATCCCCGGTCCCTTCGACCTTCGCGACCCACCAGACGCACCGCTCCGGGATGATACAGATCTCCCCGTCCCGGTCCTTGTTCACTGTCCGGTATTTGAACGGTTTCTTGAACGAGGTGGTCACCCCCTTCAGAATCTCCTGCATCTGATCCGAAAGAGAGACATCATCAAGGGCAATCACCGTCCCCGGTTTCATCTCCTTGATGTAAAAGAGCGCCTTGTCACTCATCCGCCCTTCAAGCCGGAGATCTTCAGGGACCTGCTGCATCATCGTGTCAAACGAATGACTCTTCCCCTTCCCTGAATCACCGGTAACCGAGACATGCAGCCCTTTCGCGTTGATCACCTGCCGGGAAGCAAGTGACATCGCCAGACATTCGGCCACCACCTGATCCCCGATATGCTCATTCCCGAATGTATCCAGTATATACCGGAGGGGATCCCCTTCGTGCAGCACCCGGAATGATTCCTTCTTCACCTCATCTCGGATAACTTTCGTCACTCCAGAAGGTCTATCCAGAACTGTTCGATTTTCTGAACCATCCTCTGATTGCTGGTCCTTCTTTCTTTCAGACTTCAGTCTCTTTAACCGGTCCCCTACCGTCCCTTCAAACCGTTCCCGAAGTTCAGACCATCGCTGGGATCCGCCACCACAGGAATCATGATGACAACCCGCAAAGATCGCACCGTTCGGAAACTGAATCGCGTACGCCCCATCCTTATGAGCGGAAGAGAACGGGCACTCGTCAAGCATGAAGAGCAGTCCGCCTGAGTACGACTTCTCCTCATGACCAATACCATGAGACAAAAGCCAGTCAGATAGAACAATCGACTCCCCTTTTGACCGATCTTTCGCGGTCTGCTTTGGTTGTTCCTTCGGAATCATCCCGGCAAGATGCTCCATCTGCGAAGCAGATACCTGGACCAGATCATCAGGCACTTTCAGGATCTCAGCCTTGCGATGAGGACGTTCAGGGATATCATCCCCTTTCCGGCCGGTTGTTCCATAGAGTTTCCAGATCCGGGATGCGTTAAAGTTCGCGGTATCCACATGGCACAAAGCATCAGAGAAGAGGGTATCCAGGGTCTCAAGAACTCCTTTCACCAGAGCGGTGGCCAAAGAATCGCTGGGAAGATCGATCCGGTACAGCAGATGTGCCCCATTCCCCGAGTCTGCTACTACTGGCTCAGGCCATCCCAGATCAGCCAGGTAATCAGCGATATGATAGGCTTTCAGCTTCGCAGCAGTATGCTCCTCGTCAGAGGATGATACCCCGGACGGCCGGACCGGATCAATATCCACCGGCAGCCAGAACCGCCGAATGATATCATCATCTGCCGTTGTCGCGTCCTTCTTCCCAAGTTTCTTCTCGATCCGGTTTGCCCGACGAGCAAGCAGATTCGGGTTCACTGCATTCAGGGTGATATAAATGCCGGCATACTCACCGGTATTCTCAATAGCCCGAACCGATGCGGTCAATTTATCAAAATCGTTAAAATAGCCTGAAGCGGTCCCCCATTTCCCGATAGCCCGGACCTCAACGACTTCACCGGGAGTGAAAAGAATGTCACAAGCACAGCGGATTGGATGAGGAGTCATCCTCATCCTCCGGTACATATCATCTGCTTTCGGCGTTTGCGAACCCCACATGCCTTCGAGAGTCCTGCCTGACACATCGTATCCCGACACCGTCGATACCAGGGCTTCTCACATTCGAGAACATACTTTCCACGGGGTTTGCAGACCGAAGTAAAGAACTGACAGTTCGGCCGGTACCGCTGTTTAGAACTGCGAACCATGCATATCCTCCAATCCTGATGCAAATTCAGGTTCAATCAAAGTGCACACCCAGACGGTCCCTTCCTCAACCGGAACCGGTCGGCAGGCGTTGCAATTCGCTCCACGACAGTACACCATCTGATCCCCGCAGGAGATAAACGGACATATCCGACGCCTGAGCTCAGAACATGCCTCTTCCTTCATGCGAAAACCCCCGGCACATTACCCACGAACCAGACCCAGTTCGACCGCTTCCCTACCTTTCGTTCATTCCAGACTGGGAACCGAGCATTCATCTCCATCGTGATGACATATCGCAGATATCGGGGAGGCTGACCGGCAAGGAGCGGATACAATGCAGGATGAGATGTAATCTCAAACTCTATCGTCGGGCGGGAGACCATCGTGTTTTTGGGCTCAAACGCCCGGGAGAACGCGAGATCGATCTCTTTCCTCTCTCCATCCTTTCGGGCAGTCATTCAACGACCCCCAAAGGACAGCCACCCATATTCGCCGGTCGTCGTCCGGTAATACCACAAACCCGGTGATATTCACCGGACCGGGCAGGCCGCTCTTCAATGATCAGATCCGGACACTCAGCCGCCAGGCACTCTGACACCGAACTCATGAAGCACCACCCAGGCGGGCAAAGAAATGAACATACACCATGTCCCAGTCGGTAACTGGCTTATTGTACACCTGTATCCAGAAATACCTGAACTCCTGGCCGGTATCAAATCCTTCAAGCCGGAAGTATGCCTCTGCAACCTCACCGAGATCCACCCTGAGAACATCAACGATCTGGTAGACCACATCCCCAACGATGAACCGATCACCGGGATTTCCATCCCGCTCCCTTCGGGA
>CAZXRT010000197.1:3327-4754 GCA_964642535.1 uncultured Methanospirillum sp. | reverse complement strand
TCAAATAACCTGAGAAACAATGAGTTGGAATTTACACCAACATTTGGGACTCAACATTGCTAAAAACCATCCGTTGGAGGATTTAATGAACCGAGTAATATTACTTATCTCATTTAGTTTGCTTATCTTTACATTGTTTGCCGCAGGACCCGGCAACGTAAGCAGCGGACTAATGATGTGGCTGGACGCCAATGCGCTTTCCTTGAGCGACAATGATCCTGTTTCCAGCTGGACAGATCGAAGCGGAAACAGCAAACATGCTGTTCAGGACACTGTAGGCATGCAACCGCTTTATAAAACAAACATCATCAATGGCAAGCCGGCAATAGTTTTTGACGGTACAAACGATTATCTTGGCTTTGATGGCAACATAATTGTAAACACAAACTACAGTATTTTCACAGTTGTCCGACGCAACGCAACAGGACCTTCAAACAACTTCTATATCGGCGGAACAAACCCAACAAGTAATAATAATCTGCATGTCGGCTGGCGTTCCAACAACACTTTAACCCACGATCATTATGGCAATGGCTATGATCTCCGCGTCCCCAGTTATTCCAGCGGTGCAACCGCATCAATCTACTGCTACCGTCATTCGAGTACCGAGGGAAAGGATGTCTATATAAATGGAGGACACCGGGCTTCCAATATGAACAATGCCATCATAAGCGGAACACCTACCAGGCGTTATCCGCTCCAGAGTTACCAAGGTGCCTCCTTGGGCAGGTATTTTGGCACAAATTTCAAGAGCTATTTTAATGGCTATATGGCAGAGATAATTATTTACAATCGCTATGTAAATGAAACCGAACGCAGGGCAATCGAGTCCTATCTTGCCAATAAATACAACATTAGCATTGGATCAGTAGGGGGTGCTGATCATTATACCAATATGATTGAATTTTCTGTAACCAGTGCGGCACCAACTAATTCCAGATTGACAGGGGGGCTAACAATTACGGGTAACTGGGTTAGCGGGGGAACCGGAAGAATTCGGGGAGGTCATAATAATGCCAACGGGATGGGAACCTCATCAAACCCAGATCCCATAACCTATCCGAATTTTCAGCGTTTGAACCGACAGTGGTTTATGGAATTTACCAGCAGCAACATAACGGCTGATTTCAGCTTTGATCTGGAAATCCTGACTCCTGACATAAACCCAGCAGGGGATAAATACAGGCTGCTCTACCGCAGCGACACCAAAGATAATTTCTCAGTTCTTGCTTTATCCCCTACAGTAAATGGAAAGATAGTCTCCTTTACCGGAGCTTCCATCACGGCAGTTGCCAGCAGCGGTTTTTATACCCTGGGAACTCTGGACGGCGAAGAGAGTACCCTGCCGGTAGAGCTAAGCTCATTTTTAGGGGTCATTACCCCTTCCAATAACGTTCTTTTGGAATGGATAACGCAATCGGAAACCG
>CAZXRT010000197.1:0-3317 GCA_964642535.1 uncultured Methanospirillum sp. | reverse complement strand
ACACAAAATGAGCTGTCTGGGGCCCAGTTAATCAGCCCTCTGATTCATGCTGCCAATAATCCCGGAATGACCCATTACAGCTGGACAGACGAGGAACTTACCGAGCTTGGCACCTACTGGTATTGGTTGCAAAGTTTGGATTTGGATGGCAGTTTTCAATTCCATGGTCCCATCTCAGTTGTTTATAGCCAAGGACAATCACCAACCCCGGAAGTACCTCTGGTTACCGGAATCACCTCCACCTATCCCAATCCCTTCAATCCCAGCGTTACAATTGCCTACTCTCTAAAAGAGCAGGGTGATGCTCAGTTAACTATCTACAACCTCAAGGGTCAGGTTGTGAAGGAATTTTCCTTGCCCCAGGCAAAAAGCGGAGCGGGAAGCCTCATTTGGGATGCAGCCAATCAACCCAGTGGCGCCTATTTGCTGATGTTCAAAGCCGGTAACACAATAGAAACAAAAAAGATTACTCTGTCCAAATAAAACCTGCCCACAGTATATTACAAATTAAGCCCCTGGCAGCCAAAGCCGGGGGTTTTTTTTATTCTTACCACATCAAATGGATTTGTACCCCCTTGAGATCTCCACATCCCGCTTCCGAACTTTCACACCGGACAAATATTCAGATTCTACTGATGAATGTAAATCCTGATTCGTGGTCTGAGTATAGAATTCCAGCTCTACTTTAACAAAGTCATCCTACCGGTTGTGCATCTTTGCGGTGTGATCAGATTATAGAAAAACGTTCCGGATGAGACAACCCTGCCAAGATCATCCCTACCGTTCCAGACAATCGATGATTCCCCTCTCGGATATGCAGTGGACTTGATGAGTGTTCTTACCAGTTGTCCCCGCAGATTATAGATTCTCAAATCTACTTCCCCTGTATTCTGTGGCAGATAAAAGCAGATGGTAGTCTCGGGATTAAAGGGATTGGGATAGTTTCTGAGGGTCGGAACCTGTGAAAATGATGACCCAGAAATGATATTGTCGTGAGTGGACACCGGCATTTGCCTCAGGTAAGGATAGCCATCATTGATCGAATGATCCGAGTCTATTGCCCAGATATTGGCAAAGTCCCAGTCTACATAGGTATCCGCGTCAAAAGGATAGGTCATTTGCTGCGTACTTCTGCCCTCTCCACCATAACTGGTAGTTTGTCCTGATATCTCTGTGTCCCAATAAGATGAAGTTGAAGATGAATCATATCGGCTTCCCACCAAACCTCCAGCAGTATGACTTGCGTTCACCTGCGAAGCACTGAAGCAAAAGCTGATGAAGGATAAATATTGATGACCAACCAAGCCGCCTATTATATTATTACCGCTAACAAGACCAGTTCTATAGCTGTTGTTGATCGTTGAGTTGTTTTGATAGCCAACCAGACCTCCAATATGTTGATTTCCCTGCAAATCCACCTTGCTATAGCATTTATCGATGGTCGCATCCCGCTGATAGCCCACCAAACCACCAACATTATAATTACCATCCACAGTCCCGGCACTGAAACAGCTATTGATCGTTAAGCCATCCTGACATCCCACCAAGCCGCCAATGTAATTACTCCCATAAACTGACACGTAGCTATAGCAATTACTAATGGCCGAAGTCTTTTGGTAGCCCACCAAACCACCAAGATACTGGTTTCCGCTGATGTCTCCTATACTGAAACAATCACTTACAGTTGACAGCACCAGATATCCCACCAAGGCACCGACGTACACGTTACCGCATACATCGACGCTTTGTAAAGCAATCTGGGTGATCGTCGCGTTATTGGCATAACCGATAAATCCGACACCCCATTTGGGGCGATTCATATAAAGTGCCGTTATGCCGTGATTCTGCCCATTATAGGATCCGGAGAATGGCTTGTGATTCTGATTTACCAATCCATTATGACAACCTATGGGACTCCAGCCCAGACCTTCAAACCAATCAATAGTTGGTGACGCATCGATATCTGCCGTTTGGATGTAATGGCTTGACCATCGGATGGCTTGAGCAGGACTTGGGACTATGCTATCGTCTGCGGCAATCCAGAAGAGATTCTCCAGAGTGGCTATCTGATAGGGATCAGTATTTGTGCCATTCCCCAAAGCAGGTTGTGTGGCTGTTTGCGCAGTAAGACTCGCAATCGCGGCGATCAGTACTGAGAGCAGAAACAAAATTTTCATGATCCTTGGTCCTTATACCTTTGCTGGTTCGATGTTGTGCACCTGGCTTGGATAGTCCTTTAGGATTACTTGAGCAAAGTCATTTTTCCCATCCTGGTAAAAAACGGGGTTCTTAGCCGATAAAAATAGAATCCGGAACTAACCTTTCGGCCATGATCATCACAGGCATTCCAGACAAGGGAGGCTTTACCTTTCGGATAGGGGGCAGGCTCGATCAGGGTTCTCACCAGTTGTCCCCTAAGGTTATAAATCCTCAGATCCATTTGCTCTGTATTTTCAGGCAGATAAAAGCAGATGGTAGTCTCGGGATTGAAGGGATTGGGATAGTTCCGAAGATAAGGCTCTTCCAGCGCTGTACTGACATCGTCTTCTGACGAAACCGGCACGTCGCTGAGATAGGGATATCCGAAATTGATTGAGAAGCTCGTATCCACTGCCCAAATATCGGTAAAACTCCAGTTGAGATAGGTGTTGGCGGCGTGGGGAAAGGTCATTTCTTCAGTCAACCTGCCGTTCCCACAAACGCTGGTAGTTTGTCCGGTTGTCTCAATGTTCCAATAACTGCAGATTGCTCTGGAGCCTAGATGCGATCCCACCAATCCGCCTACCGTGGATTGTCCGCTTACATGCCCTGCGCAATAACTATTGGTGATTGTGGCATCCGCCATCGAAGCTACAAGGCCGCCGATGAAAGCTCCTCCATATACATTCGCCATACTATAACAGTCGTTGATGAAAGATTCCTGCTGAGAGCCTACCAAACCACCAACAACAGAGGTTCCTCTTATTGTGCCCAGGCTATAGCTGCTGCTGATGGTAGAACTCCATATACTATTCCCCACCAAGCCACCTACAACCGATTGACCGTTTACATCACCTTTATAAAAGCTCTGGCTGATGGAGGAGCCTTCTTGTTCACCCACCAAACCTCCAACATTTGCCTGTCCACCGCTTACAGTTACAGTGCTGCTGCAGTTAATAACGGTGCAGAGGATTTGTTGAAGTGCAAGGATGCCCCCGGCGTTGCCACCCCCAACGTTCACTGTTCCGGAGCTGTGGCAGTTGCTGATGGTGGAGTTATACTGCTGTGTGCCCACTAATCCGCCAACCCAGATATGACCACTCACGTTTCCGGAGCTG
>CAZXRT010000196.1:0-4813 GCA_964642535.1 uncultured Methanospirillum sp. | reverse complement strand
TGCGTCTCTTTCATCTTCTTGTAATCGATCGTATACTTCTGAATGATGGAAGAGTAAAAACCGGTCATCGCAGAAAGAACGATGATCACGACGTAAAAAGGAATACGAAACGTATCTACCAGGGGTCCGAGCACGACATCAAGGCCGGTGCCCAGTGAAACCCTGACCACTTCGATACTGGCGATCATGATGAGCCCCATCGCCAGAAGAAGGGGCATCATACTCGTAGTAGCAGATTTTGATGAACCCATGACCCGGTCACCGGAGCGTCTGCATCATCTCTTCGACCGCACGGTCGATCAGAAAATCAGCATTGGTGATGTATTTTATCGTGCAACCGGTAATTGTTGCATATGCTGCAGAGGCGGCGCGATTAAAACCCTGGTGGTCGGCGATGGCACGTGCTCCCTCAATATCACGCACACGGGTCGCATCAGAGAGACGACGTTTGAGGATCTGGTCCTCATCCGTCTCCACAAGGATAATAGTATCAGGCTTCAGCTCACGAAGGACCCATTCAGGGAGACCGGCAAGAAAACCTGCCGGGGTCTTTACTGATGCATGGGTATCGATGATCACATTGCCGTCAATCTTGGCGATTGCCTGAGCTGCGAGTTGCTGAAGCCGTTTCTGGGTATCCTTGTCGAGCTTTCGCATCTCGTCCCGGTCTTTTACTATCTCCTCACGCTGGGCGACCTCGAACATAAAGGTTCCAAAATTGATATTCTGGTAAGGAACACCTTCAGTCTCAAGTTTCTTGATCGATTCATTGATCACTGATGTCTTTCCTACACCCGGAACACCCGTTATGATGACCTTCTTCCCAGCCATAGACTATTACCTCTGTTATTCCTTGCCAAAGAACGTTCTCATGAAGGGATACATCTCCATGATCTGCTCACTGGCGATCTGTTCATAGAGCCGGTAGGTGATGCTCACGGTCAGCAGAAGACCGGTTCCGGAGACGGCCCCGATCACACCAAAGAGGTTCGCAATCACGGACATCAGACCGATGAACACCCCACCAATGATCGTAACACGGGGAATATACCGATCCAGAACTTTCTCAAGAATTGCCGGACTGCGCCGGTATCCGGGAATGGACATCCCTGAGTTCTGGATCTGCCTCGCAACCGCACTGGAATCAAGACCGGCAGTCTTGACCCAGAACAGGGCGAAGATGGCACCACCGACGATCATCACAAAGGAATCGAGACCCAGCCGGATCAGCACTTCCCATGGGGCATGGCCGGTAGTAAATCCCGGCATCCACCACATCCAGTCGGACGGGGAGTTAATCGGTGCCAGGTACCACATCAGCCCGCTGACCGGACTCTGTCCCTGAAACTCTCCAAAGAGGGTAATTCCGACATTGTTGAGGAAAAGTCCGATCATCTGGACATTTGCCTGCAGCACACGGACAAGAATCATCGGAAGCACACTGGCATAGACCAGTTTGACCGGGAACCGGGCACGTGCTCCCCTGACCTGGGTGTGAGCAAGCGGAATCTCAATCCTGGTCGACTCAACATACACGATCAGCAGGAAAATACCGATCGTGGTTATGAATGCGATAAGGTCAGTGCCGAAATACTGAATGAAGTTTGCACCGTCAAGAGCAACGGCAAAGAGCCGTGGGAAGAACCCGACAGGGTATGCATCATTCACCGGTGTCCAGTTGATAAAACCGTTGATCAGTGCCTGGGATATACCGGCAATGATGAACAGCCCCACCCCGGAACCGATTCCCCACTTGGTTACGACCTCATCCATCAGGAAGATGAGGACTCCGCCGAAGCAGACCTGGAGGAAGATGAGCAGTGTGAGAAGGGCGGTATTTCCTCCAAGCAGGGCCATGGCTACTGCCGGGTCCGGCTTGAGGAAACCACCGACGATCATAGGTGCCGCTTCAACTGCAATCATAACAAAGATAAGCAGTTTCTGCAGGCCCATGTACTGGATCTGCCCTTTCACTTCACTCGTATCAATATGAAGGATATCAGCACCTTTCAGGAGCTGAAGAACGATTGAAGCCGTAACAATTGGTCCGATACCGAGGTGGACGATTGAACCGCTCGCACCGGCAAGAAGAGCACGGAAGTACTCAAACATATCCTGGGAAGACGAATCCAGTCCGAAAACCGGAATATTTGCCAGCATAAAGTAAATGACCAGGATTCCGAGTGTCCATGCCAGTTTGTTTTTAAAATGAACGTGACCCTCAGGAGTCTTTACCGCTGGCATCATGGCCAGAAGCGGCTCCATCCGGTCGAGTATCTCACCCATTGTTTTTCTCCTGAAAAGAGATTTAGGAGGTCATAGCATGACCGCCTTTCGCCTCAATCTTGGCGATCGCCTGCTGGGAGAACGCCGCGGCCGTGATGTTCATCTTGTGCGTGACCTTTCCGCCACCGAGAACCTTCTCAATACCAAGGACTTCAGCATCAAGGACGACGGTATCCCCTTCTTCCTGTGCAAATCCTGATCTGAGGAGGACCGGTACAATCTGATCGATATCGCCGATGTCAAGCACATCGCCGGTGATCTCAGCCTCGTGATAATGCTTGAATCCGCACTTGCCAAAGACCGGGCCCCGTACAAGGTAGGCCTTGACAAAGTGGTGTGCATTGACTCCGGCATTGCCCCGGCCACCACGGTTACCTGCTCCACGTCGGTTCTTATGGGTTCCGCCACCACAGGTTCGTGAGCCGCGGTACTTGGATCGCTTGTTTACTGGCATCTGCTTACCTCATCTTGTACAGGAGCGAGTTGATATCTTCTCCGTGGTACCCGAGTGAACCTCCCTGCTGGAAGGTTCGTTTGGTAGTCTTGTATCCCTTCCGAGGCGGGTGAAGACGGAGAACCGGTTTCAGTCCGGGGACATCACCCAGCCGTGCTTCTCCTGCAGAAAGGGCCTTTGCAAACTCAGTAATGCCGGAATACTGCGAGTTTTCCTTCACATACTCGTCAGTGAGGTGTGTATCACCAACAAGTCTGCCACGGGTTCTGAGCAGTTCTTCCACAATACCGGCCTCAATCTCACCGTATGCAACAAAGTCCTTGACTTTGCGGATCATGCCCATGTACGCAGGAGTATCAGGGATGAACACACAGTGGTTGATATGGTGAAGACGGAGCATCTTCAGCGTGTCCTTGATCTCCCGGCGGGTTTTCACCGTACCGCGGACCTGAACGACTGCATACATTACTCCTTTCCTCCCAGCCGGATCATGTTCGTTGCCTTCAGTGCGTTGAAGGTAGCCTTCGCGTAGTTGATAGTCGTCCGGGTCTGTCCCTGCGTCTGTGCCCAGACATCACGGATACCCGCAAGTTCGAGTACTTTCTTTCCGATGTCTCCGGTAACAAGACCGATGCCCTGCGGTGCAGGACGAAGGGTGACCTTGACACTACCGGCAACACCGTTGACGAGCATCGGGATGGAGTGCGGGTGATCACATCCGCATTCCCATGAACCACAGCCACGGCGGACCTTGATTACATGTGTCTTGGCGTTAACGATTGCTTTCTTGATCGCATCGCCGACCTGGGCATCCTTACCCTGGCCGAACCCGATGTATCCGTCGCGGTTGCCGACGACGACAACAGCCCTGAACTTAACACGGCGACCGGAGTCGGTCATCCGCTGTACCATGTTGATGTCAAGCACTTCATCCACGAGGTCAGGAAGGAATGCGTCAACGATCTCAGGTTCCTTGATGGGTTTCCCACTCGCGAGCGCTTCATCAATGCTCTTGATCTCACCGGACTGGACCATTCGTCCAAGACCGGTCAGAGGTACCCATTCTGTCTTCTCGTATGCCATCTCAGTTCAGCTCCCCCATAATCGCGTCCCGTGCTGCTGCCACACTAGCTGGCAGGGATCCTGCACGGTCCGGGGCAAATGCTGCAATATGTTCTCCGGTGCACCGCTCATCAGAGGGAAGAATGTCCTCAGAGTGCGGGATATCAAGACCGGCCTCTGCTGCACCCTTCAGGGCTGCAAAGACACGGGCACCCCTGCTGGCACGGTGAAGACCGATATCGAGGATTGCTTCCTCTTTACCTGCATTCAATGCACGGACTGCAAAGAGCATCCCGGTAAGGTATGCTGCCGGGGTGTTGCTCAGGCAGCCTTCGTATCCATATTTGCGAAGGTCTGCAGAGTTTGCAGAAACATGCGTGCGGTCGCCTTCCAGGTGTGCGGTCACCATCTGGCAGATGATGTGCTTGTTGGTTCTTCTGACGACCATCCGTGGCCGATCTGAAACAACCAGCTTATGCCGTGCATGGTAGTCGGTCCTTCCCTCGCGGCGGCGACGGAAAGAAACAAAATACCGTGGACCAGTTGCCATTACTGTGCCCTCCCTATCTCGATTTGTGCTTTCAGGTGAGCAACAGTTCTGAACTGTCCACCTGCAGCCCGGCGGTAAAACCGGCGGTACACGGCTCGCTCAATATCACCAGATTCACGCAGTTCACGGAGAACCTTTCTCTGAGCTCGGATACGCGAAACCCAGCGTTCCTTGCTGACGGTCCGGGAACCAATGGCACCTTTCCGGCGACCAGGTCCCTTCCGGTGCCCATAACTCCGTTTTGCCATCATTACACGGGCCCGTCCACGGGAGTTCCCGACTTTCTGATGGGCGGCAATGACACCCTCCGTGATCAGGTTTCTGATGTCTTCGCGTGAGATTGCCCGCTGCACGTCTTCGATCCGCTCGGGATCAAACCAGACACGGTTGAGGCCGCATTTCAGGACCTCAGCAGCCAGGCGTCTCTGACCAGAAATCTGACTCATTTATTCTTCCTCCTC
>CAZXRT010000195.1:1957-4850 GCA_964642535.1 uncultured Methanospirillum sp. | reverse complement strand
TGCGAGGGAAGCGATTTGAACGCTCGAACGCCTTCGCGACAAGGCCCTCAACCTTGCTCCTTTGACCTGGCTCGGATACCCTCGCTCTGTGCCTGAATATGTTGACGGTGTATCTATATAATAGTTATGAGTGGTGATCCCCTCTTCTGATTCATGAATACCAGAGAAAAGCCGCGTTTTTTATCCCTGCCGGATCAACAACTCTGCAACGTATGTGGTCAGCAATCCTCTCCTGTTTCTCAGACTCACCATCACAGAGCAGGGTTGTCAGGTTTCTTCTGGAAAACGGATTTGGGGTGAATGAAGAAGGAAGAATCTGTTGCAACTCTATCCCGGTTGCATCCACCCAGGTCGGGCAGCGGGTCGGAGTTGACCGGCGGGTGGTGGACTCCACGGCCAGGAGAATTCTCGACTCCCCGTACCGTGATATCTTCCTCTCCATGCGTGCGACACCTGATCTCTCCCTGATCGCAGACAAACTCTCCCTGTCGGTCATTACCATTCTCCCTGATGATGCTACAAAACCCGGGATCGTGGATTCATGTATCCATGTTCTCTCATCGCACGGGATTGGGATCAGGCAGGTTTTTGTTACCGACCCGCACCTGTCAGAAGAGCCACGACTGGTAATAATCACCGAGAGTCGGATCCCTGCATCCGTGATCGAGGCGCTTCGATCCCTTCCTGTTGTCAGGAGACTGATCCTTTAAAAAAGGGGTTTCAGGGCAGGGCTGATCCGGCCAGTTGTTCCAGTTCATCAGCAAGGGCGATGAAACGGTTTTGAACCGGCAAAGGGAACTTTTGAATCGCCTCTTCCAGTTCAGTGCGTGAGATGATCCTGACACCCTTTACCAGGTTATCAGCATGTGCTACGATCTTCTCTTCCACCGTTTCAGGGATTCGGTCTTGTGCAGATAATGCGAGTTGCACCCTCTCTTCTGCGGTAAGCCCTGCACCGATATGACGCTCGACTATCCTGCAGACCGGAGAAGGGAAACCCAAATCCCTGCACAGGATCCCTCCCACATCGGCGTGATCCATTCCATGAGTCTTTGATCTCCCGATATCATGGAGAATAGCTCCTGTGGCAACCAGCCGGGTATCGACCTCGGCAGTTTTTGCATCCGTGATCCGGGAAGCGATCCGGATAGCGACATCACGCACGGTTTGGCAATGCGAGATGACACCCGGATCGCACCCGGCCCCGGTCAGTATCCGGAGATATTCATCTCCGGGTTCAGACATGCCCGAGGGTTTCTTTCATGCGGACAATTCGCCTGCCCAGTGCGTCGACAAGGGGATCATTGTCAAAATGCGACATTTGCTCTTCGCAGCCCGGACAGGCAAACTGACTGTCCATGGCTTCGGAAAACGTAATGATAGAACCACAGGATTTACAGATGTAAAAGTCGTTCTGCTCCTCGTACCGGTGTCTTTTCTTCAACTTTTCAAGGATGACTTCCATATCCTTTGCGATAGAATCATAGATATTGGGAAGTTGCAGGTGCCAGAGGTAGGTAAGCCACCCTGTCTCGTTATTCTTTATTCTGCGATATTTGGCCAGTCTGTGCTCATAGAGGGTATAGAGCGTATTTCTGACTGAGTTCAGGTTGATCTCGGTCAGCTCGGCCAGTTCTTCGTCGCTGTACTCCTTTCCCTCCGGAAACCGGGTAACGAGAGCCATTCCTTCGTCCCCGATCATCCGTTGAAGATACGCCACGATCGCCGGTTCTTCGAGCAGCTCTTGTACGGTGACCATCACCGCATATATTGGGAGACCGCTTTGATAGTCTTATCCAGAGCTGCATAGGCTGAAGGTTCATCAGGTCCCTCCCCGTATACGCTGATTACGACTTCTCCTGCGAGGAAAGTGGATGCAGGGGGGGGAATATCGGCAACTGACGGGATAAGACAGGAGAGATCATCCATGATCCTGACATCCCGGGGTGCAAAGAGAATTTTTCTGACAGATATCTGTTTGGCAGGCGGCATTTCATCCGGGAGGATCCCATTACACGCATCAATGTGAGTCTGGACCAGGTTCAGACCGGTTGCCCGTTCAATGGTGTCCAGGGTCGCAACAAAGCGCGGATTCACTTCAATCGGAAAGATCTGTTCATCTGTTATGAGAAAATCAATTCCGATGATTCCCCGGCATCCGCTGGCTGAAGCGATCCCTTCTGCCATTCTGACAAGATCCTCCTGCAGGGGATGCCGCAGCGGTGTCTGGGAACCGCAAAACCCATAGCATGCTACTTCTCCCCCCCTGAGTATCTGCAGGTTCACTGCCAGCGCCCTGGCACGGTTTCCATCGGTGGCGCAGCATACCGATACCGGGATGCCGGGTGCAAGCTCCTGGAGGAGGTATGGTATTCCGGGAAACATCTCTTCCCAGTGTTCAATCTCATCCCTGCTTCTGACAAGGGTGTTTCGCCATCCTCCAGCACCGATGCAGGGTTTGAGCATCGCCGGAAAGGTACCCGGGTTTGCATATGCCGGAACAGGCCATCCCCCACTCTCGAAAAATTCCTGGACCCTGTTTTTATCCAGGAATCGGGCTGCAACCACGGATGATGTTCCAACGCGCGGGGCCGGAAGATCCTCCAGCATTTCTGCCCCTGATGTAGTGATGATGGCATCAACCGGGTTTGTGCGGCAGATCTCATCGATGGCGCCGGGAAGGTCTGCGAGTTCCTCAAACCTGCTGCAGGCAGTTGTACAGGCCTGAAGGTCGAGATCACAGAAATTATCCACCGCACTGACTTCATACCCGGCCCGGGCTGCAGAAGCCGCGACATGCCGGGTGGAGAAGCCGGCGATGAGGATGCGCCGTAGAGATCTTTTCATTCTTCCTTCTTTACCTCTTCAACCAGTTTTCCTTCCCTACAAGGGA
>CAZXRT010000195.1:263-1857 GCA_964642535.1 uncultured Methanospirillum sp. | reverse complement strand
TCTTTTCATTCTTCCTTCTTTACCTCTTCAACCAGTTTTCCTTCCCTACAAGGGACGACCCTGACCTGTGCCCCGGAAAACTGATGGAGTAAAGCCTCTTTGCCAAAGAGATGATCCAGGAAAATGGCCATGCTTGAGATCTCAGAGTGGGGCTGATTAGTGACAGCGACATTAAAGTCAGCAAGATGGTACACCTCTCCCGGGACTTTTTCAGCACCGACAACCACGAGGATCTTCTCTTGCCTGAGAATCTCTTCCTCGACATCAGGCAGGTTCAGACCGAACATGGTCAGGTGAACAACACTCCCTCCTGCTTCCTTCCATCGTCTGATGCAGGAATGCCACCCGACATCATTCTCTACAAAGAAGTCCCCGCCCCATCGATCGCCGACGTCTTTAATACTCTGGACAATGCCGGTATCATTCGACGCGAGATACATCCCCTTTGCACCGAGCGCCCGTGCAGTCAGGCCGACATGGGTGGTAACCCGCTGATCACGCTGAGGCCGGTGGCCGAGCCTGAGAATGGCTACTTCTTTCATTTTTCCTCCTTTATGGATTCCTCTGACCCGGTATGGGAACTCATATTCCCGGAATTACTTCTGACCTTTACGATTCCATCCTCGATGTAGATGTCGGAGCATGGATCCTGGTTAAACCTGCTGGTAATCAGGAATTCTTCGATTGAGCACGCCCGAAACCGGTCTCCTCTCCGTTCAACGAGCAGGGAGGCACGCAGCCGTTCCAGCGACTGCACAACGATCTCAGGTGAATATCCGCTCATCCCGCAGATATCTTCCATCGTGCATCCCTTATCACAGGTGAGCAGATGATAAATGGTCCAGTCGTAGTCCTCGGGTTTCACGCTGCCGACATGTTGGCATGACTGGGTATTAGTCTTTGATATCTTCGTCCATCACCTTGAAAAAAACTGAAGTCATCGGAAAAGGTATGAGGTCCTGAATAATAGATCAGACTATGTCGTACCTGAACATATGCCTGATACTGGCAGTCGTTTTCTGCCTGGTGGTACCGGCAGCGATCGCTGATGAACCGGCTGATGCCGATCCCCGGCTTATCCATGTATCCGGGAGCGGAACAATAAAAACCGTCCCTGATCGCTGTGACCTCTCTTTCTCGGTTGTGACGAAAAATTCTGATGTGCGGGCAGCACAGAAGGAAAATTCGCGAAAAATGGACCAGGTCATGAATGTTCTCCGGGACCCGGCAAAGGGCAACCTCACGCCGGCAGAGATTGGGACCAGTTCGTATTCGATCTCTGAAGTTTACAGTCCTGATGACGCACTGAAAGCAAAATTCGGTGAAAACACGATTATCTATGAGGTTTCCAACACCATTTCAGTGGACACATCCCAGATGGACCGGATTGGAGATCTGATAGACTTTGCCGTGACGAACGGTGCAAACGGAGTCAGTTCCCTCCAGTTCACCCTGAGCAAGGAGAAGACGTCCGAGCTTCGGACCCGGGCTCTCGCGATAGCGGCAGAGAAGGCACGGGCTGATGCAGATGCAGTAATGCAGGCGATGGGCCAGACTCTTGGTCCTGTTCACGAGATCACCGTTGATGAGGTCT
>CAZXRT010000195.1:0-253 GCA_964642535.1 uncultured Methanospirillum sp. | reverse complement strand
CTACGCCCCTCCGGTATACTATAATCAGGATATCAGGACTGCAGCCTACGCGGGTGCTGCACCATCAACACCTATTGAGCCTGGCAGCATCGATGTAACCGCAAAAGTCTCAGTCTCATACGATATCGTATGAATTTCTTCCCCTCTTTTCCGGATTTTACAGCATCGCTGATTGTTTCCTCTCAACCTCATTGCTCAATCGTCTGATACTGTCAGGGTGACGGTATAGTTCCCAGCCTCTGTGTAGGTGTGG
>CAZXRT010000194.1:0-4856 GCA_964642535.1 uncultured Methanospirillum sp. | reverse complement strand
ACCTCTCATATTTCCAGACCGTCGATCCCCGTGATATCGGGAGAGCCATGGATATAAGCAATAATCCGTCTATCCCGATTGAGACCGTCTCTGCCCTGATGACCGGGGAGGATTCAGGAAACGACGACGGTGCTGCAGGGATGAATCTCCAGACCGAATTGGTACTTGCCTTACAGGTGGCCAACAAGAACCTGAACCGGTTCAAAGTCCCAGATGCTCTGACCACGATTCCACCCGGCTCGTTCAGTCATCTCAGCCGGTTTAATTATACTCCATCAGAATGGGACCAGACGGGAGGGGATCCGGATCATTGTGGGAACTGCTGGGTCTGGGCTGACACCGGTGCCCTGCAGCTTGATATGGCGTATCACCAGAACATGACCGATCGCCTTTCAGTCCAGTATTTCACATCATCCTACCATAACGGAACCGGCATCTGGGCCTGCTGCGGAGGAAACCCGGTCTGGTTTGCAGACTTTTATAACACAACGAAACAAGCAATCCCGCTGACGAACACGAATGCATCGTTTGCCGACAGTGGCAGTTTATGTGAACGGGGCGATTCCACCGCGATGAATGCCTCATATATCGCCTCAACGCCCAATTATCCAATTGACCAGATATCTGCTGAGATGATCAGCACCAACAGCCGGTATGAAGAAAGAACCATCAGCAATGATACTGCAATTACCGCAATCAAAGCAGCATTGCTCAGTGAAAAAGCGGTCCTGATCGTCTACACCCCTGATGACTGGAATGCGATGATGGATTTCTGGACTAACGGAACCCAGGACGATATCTTCTATCCAGGCCCGACTCCCAATGCGACACGAAATGACGGAGGTCATGTAATGCTGATCCTCGGATATGATGATTCAGATCCCGAAAACCGGTACTGGACGGTCCTGAACAGCTGGGGAGGACCAGATAATCATCCGGAGGGTCTTTTCAGACTCACGATGGACCTTGACTACTCGCTCCAGTGCCCTGACGGGGTGAATGCATATGAGTTTTATCTCCTGAATGTCACCTACCCTGACCGGGAAGGTACATAATAGATCTCTCACACCGGTGCCAGCCGGTCTTCCACCCGGGTCAGCACCTGGTCTGCAGTGAGAGCGATGGCGATCGCCGGGATCACCCCCGCAAGAAGCCCCGGGGTGTGATACCTGACAAGCCCTTCCAGCACGATCGTACCCAGTCCCCCGCTGCCGATGAAGACAGTCATCACCGCGACAGCATTCGCAACCACCGAGGAGAGGCGCAGCCCGGAGAATATCGGCCTGATTCCAAGCGGAAACCGGACCCTGATCAGCTGATCCCGCCAGGTCATCCCCAGGCTTCCGGCAACCTCGATAAGGATCGGATCGGTTGTTTCCAGCCCGATGATGGTATTCCTGACAACAGGAAGAAGGGTCGCCACGACAATGACAAAGAGAGCCGGAATGAACCCGATCCCAAGAAAAGGCACGATGATCGCGACGATGGTAAATGCAGGAATCGCCTGAAGAAGGCTGGTGCCCATGAGGAGCAGGACCCGGACCGGGCGGCTGCGAAGGGCGAGGATGCCGCCCGCAATGCCAAGGATCGCTGATATTACAAATCCCCCGTATGCAAGGGTCAGATGCTGGACGACTGCAGCGAGCAGGGAAGTCATGGCCGGTCCCCATACCGGGAGGAGAGAACCCGCTCACCTGCCGCTGCGATCAGGTCCATCATGACGGCCAGAACCCCGATCCAGATCCCGGTAACAAGGATGACGGTCATGTTGTTCCTGGTGATCCCGGCCTGAAGCACAGCCCCAAGCCCCCTGGCACCGATAATTCCTCCCAGGGTGACGATCCCCATCGTGTAGATAACAGCGGTTCTCACCCCGCCTGCAATCAGGGGAAGGGCGAGCGGAAGCCTGATTCGAAGGAGCAGATCTTTTTCTGTCATTCCAAGAGCAGTGCCACTCTCGATCAGTTCGAACCTGACAGATCGGATCCCGATACTGGTATTTCTCACGATCGGAAGCAGGGAATAAAGGACCGCTGCGGTAATGGTCGGAACCGCCCCGATACCGGTCACCGGGATGAGGAGAAGAAGCAGGGCAACATCAGGGATCATCTCGATGATGTTGAGAACCTGTATCAGGGGGTTTCCATATCTTATGCTGATTCCTGCCGTGATCCCGAGGGAGAGGCCAAGCACCAGCACGATCACAAGAGCGATACAGAACAGTGTCAGATGAACCAGGGTCTGATCACCCATCCGGTGAACGGTCCAGACCGTCCCGATCGCGGCAACCGAGAGGTTCACGAGAGATCTCCTCCGGAGAGCACCCTGACAATATCCTCAAGGAGGAGAATCGTTCCGGATGGCGGCCCGCCCACAACCGCAACCCGGGCTGCCGTCCGGGAGAACTGCAGGAGGGCCTGCTGAACAGTCGTCTCCGGAGAAAGCGTGATAACCGGAGTTATTCCGATCCCGTCTGCAGACTCCGGAACACCAACAACCGCCTGCAGACTCCCATCCCCTGATGATATCACCGCTCCCCTGATATCCCGGCTGCGGACTCGTTCATAAGTCCGGGGGATCTCAGAAGAGTCCATGCAGAAGATGAGGTCATGGGCCATCCCGGCGAGAAGCATCACCGGACCGGAGAGGATCCTGCAGTGGCGATCCCCTTCCATAAGGGAGGCAAGATACGGATCGCTCTGTGCAGCAATCATCAGTTCGACCGGAGTGCCAAGAAATCGGAGACTTCCCTCGTGGAGAACAGCAATCCGATCACCCAGAAGGAATGCCTCATCAATATCATGGGTGACAAAGAGGATCGTCTTGTCCAGTGTCTGCCTGATCCGGAGAAATTCCTGCCTGAGCTGTCTGCGCAGAAGGGGATCGAGTGCCCCGAACGGTTCATCCATGAGAAGGAGAGGGGGATCGGAAGCCAGGGCACGGGCAAGACCAACCCGCTGCTGCTGTCCGCCGGAGAGTTCGGACGGTCTGCGATCACGGTACTGGTCCGGAGTGAGGCTGACGAGGGTAAGAAGGTGATCAATCCGGACAGCGATCTCATTCCGGCTGTATCCTGCCATCTCCAGCGGAATTGCGATGTTCTCCGCGACACTCAGGTGAGGGAAGAGTCCGATCTGCTGGATGACATAGCCGATGGACCGTCGGAGGGCTACCGGGTCAAGGGTTGACACCCGTATCTGATTGATGCGAACCTCGCCTGAATCCGGTTCCGTCAGCCGGTTGATCATCCGCAGGGTGGTCGTCTTCCCAGACCCGCTCCCCCCGATCAGGGCGATCAGTTCCCCGCCCCTGACTGACAGGGTCAGGTCCCTGACCGCACACGTCCCTTCGTACCATCGGGAAACCCCGATGAGATCCAGCGATTCAATCCGGTCAAAGAGGCGGGTCTGCCTGCCGGAGGAACGATGCATGGAGAGATCAGAGCAGGCCCTGAGCGGTCAGGAATTCGCGGGCAATCTCTTTGGCATCCTTCTTGTCCACGTCAAATTCCCGGTTCAGCGACCGCATCGTCTCAGTGTCAACAAGACCGTTGATCTTTTCAAGGGTACTCATGAATACCGGATCAGCTTCCCGCGATTTCGTAATCAGCATAACCCCGTCATAGGGGGCAAGAGCGGCTTTATCATCAGAGAGGATCGTCAGGTTGAAGAGATCTATGCGTGAATCGGTTGAACTTGCAGGAACAATATCAACCTGGGAGGTCTTGATCGCTTCAAACATCAGGGTCGGTTCCATCGGCATGACATCTTTGAATGAGTATCCGTACACCGTCTCCAGGTTTGGCAGCCCGTACTTCTCGTCAAGGTGGAATACGAGGTCTGAACCAAGAACCATATCAGGTGCATGGGCAGAAAGGTCTGAGAGGGTCTTCACTCCGGTCTTGGTGGCAAAGGCTTCCCTCACCGCCATCTGGTAATCGTTCCGAAACCCGATCTTCCCGCCCCATACCACTCCGTCACCAGTCACCATCTCTTCAACTAGGTCAGAGACGGTATCAGGATCCAGGTCCTGCAGAGCCGGCTGATCCTCAAAGTAGGTCGGGATAGCGCTGGTGTAATCGGCATAGAGATCGATCTGCCCGTTTTGTACTCCCTGGTAGAGCATAGCATTGTTCAGACCGGAGTTGATCTCATACGTGTATCCCTCTTTTTCCAAAAGCTGGCCTGCCATCTCGGCAAGAATGTACTGTTCATTGAAGGGCATTGCCCCGATGACCACGGTTTTTCCGGTCGTTGTCTCTGCCATACCGGCCGGAATGACAAGGATGAAAACCAGTGCCAGTACCAGCAGGTTCAGAATTTCTTCATGGATCCTCATATCCATCGATGAGTATATGCCGTGTGGTGTGATAAAGGAGATGACTGCCTGAAGCCACATACTTTTTATATCTGGAAAATACGCCGGAAACGGGATTATTTCTGATAACCGAAAAAACAGATACCCTGATTGCCTCTCCCGCAAGAATCATACTATGGGCTTTCATTCACCCGATTCTGACCTGAAACTCATCATCGGCATTGCCATCGGAAGTGTCATTGCCATCACCCTCTTCTGGGTCGTGATATACGGGGAATTCCCCTGGGCTGACCTCTTTGACCCGGCCAGTTCGATCAACGCTTCATATTCTGATAACGGGACACCGCTTGACCCGGCTCTGGAAAAGGTTGCGGCAGTCCAGTCATACTTTACCGACATGGGAACCGCCATGATGAACGGATCCTACTGGCAGGGGTAAGGCCTCCATCCTGCCCATTCGTCCGGGAAACCGGACGATCCTCTTCCCTACGAAGAAGCGGTCAGATTGACCGTTCAAATCAGGGAGTTCAGCGATCTCC
>CAZXRT010000193.1:0-4885 GCA_964642535.1 uncultured Methanospirillum sp. | reverse complement strand
ATTTCTGTTTCACTGAAGGCGGAGAGCCATGCTGTCAGTCTCAACAGGTTGCTTTGGAGAAACCCGGATATCAGAACCGTCAGGAACCCTGGATATCACCTTTTATCTCGGTTACCTCTCACTGTCGGCATGTTTAAAAACTTTCATCAGAGATAACCTATTCTAAAATATGATTCGATCATCACGCACCATCAACTCTCTCCTGATGATCATCTTTTCGCTAGTATTCATCGTTGTCATTGGATTTCTCTCCATAATGCAGTATAATTACGTAGCAGAAGATCAAACCGCGAGTTTTTACCGTGAAATTTCTGATAGAAGTGCGAATCTCAATCACACGGTGTCCATCCTTTTTGAAGGATTAAAGCTCTATGACTCCCGCTATGACTATGAGATGGAGATCGTGTTATCGGCAATCTCTGATTCGTATGTCAGATCCGGATCAGATATCCATTCCCTGAACCTCACAGCCTGGAAAGAAAAATATTCACCTTTTTTTAAGGGTACTCTGGATCTGTATATTCTGAACTCCTCAAACATCGTCGAGATGACAACGTACCTGCCTGACCTGGGACTTGACTTCAGACAGTTTCCCCGATTCGCCAGTAATCTGGATAAAATCAGGGAGGGCGACCGGTTTCAGGCAGACCAATGGGTGGATTCGGTCAACACTCCCGGGTATTACCGAAAATATGCGTATATGCCCACTCCTGATCACCGGTATATTCTTGAGATCGGACTGCATTCAGACGAATTTTCGAAGATGAGGAAAGATGTTTTCTCATATAATATCCTTGGATCCAAGATCAAAGAAAACAATCCAAACCTCCTCGCTATCACTTTTTTCAATAAAAATCTTGACATCATCGATGAACGAAAAAATGAATCCGGAAATCAGTATTTAGTGAACAGGTTCATCCCGGCAGAAGAACTCAACACTACTATCAAACAGGTATTTTCATCTAAAAAATCTCATTTACAGGAGCAAAATCCGTACATTATTGACTACCAGTACTTCTCCGTTCGCGAAGACCTGACTCCGTCTTCAACCGAGATGCATCTTGTTGCCGTGATGGTCTACTCCCGCCAGAAGATTGACAGTTCCCTTCGGGAATATCTCATCATCCACCTGGTAATCACGGGATTTGCAGTAATTCTTAGTCTTATCTTTGCAATGTATATCTCCCGGTTCATCTCGCTCCCGCTGGAAATCATCATTGCAGACATCGAACAGATTGCACGGGGAGATTACCATCATCAGATCAGAAAAACCGGGGGCAATGATATCGACCGTCTGGGCACCAGTGTCGAGATGATGGTTGGCAAAATTCTTGAGGATATTGAAAATATCCAGGAAGCAAACCTTGACATTGCGACCGAGCTGGATCGCCGAAAGACAGCAGAGCAGGCACTTATCATCGCCAATAATAAACTGAATAAATTATCGACGATAACGAGGCATGATATTCTCAACCAGGTGACCAGCATTCGTGCGTATGCTTACCTTGCCGGGCAGACTGATGATCATGAAGATATTTCCCGGTATATGGAGAGGATTCAGAGACAATCCCGGGTTATCGAGGATATGATCGCCTTCTCACGGGATTATCATACCCTTGGAATTAACGAGTCATCATGGCAGAACCTGAAGAAAGTCATTCATGATGCTGTCATGGTTCCTTTCGGTGATAAGATCACTCTCACCGAGGAAGGTACAGATGTCGAGATTCTTGCCGATCCTCTTCTGATCAAGGTTTTTTTCAACCTGGCAGACAACTCCCTCTCTCATGGCGGGCCCGGAGGGGAAAGAATCCATGTATCTTTCTCCTCTGAAGATGATACGGGAAAAATTGCGTTCAGGGATGAGGGTTCCGGGGTGCCTGCTGATGAGAAGGAGATAATATTTACCCAGGGGTATGGAACAAAAACCGGGCTTGGTCTCTTCCTCATCCGTGAAATCCTGGCAATTTCTGGTATTTCGATCATGGAAACCGGAAACCTCGGTGAAGGAGTATGTTTTGAGATCATCATCCCTGCTGAGCAGTTCAGAAAATCCTCGTAGATACTCACGATGACGGTTCTGACGCCGCCATCATCCCTGCCCAGTAAATGTTCAAATAGGAGGTTCTCTTCTTTTAATGCATGAATCTTATGTATGAGCCGTTATGGTCTCCCTATCTTGCCGGAGCCGGAATCGGCATTCTTCTCTGGTGCGCTTTTTTTCTGTCAGGAAGACCCATCGGGTGCAGTTCAGCGTTTTCCCGGACGGCAGGACTTATTCACGCGAAAATATCAGGTTCTGAAATTATTCATTCTGCGTATTACAGCAGGCTCCCTCCCCGGATTGAATGGCAGACTATGCTGGTTTTCGGAATAGTGATAGGTTCATGGATTTCATCTGTTCTCTCTGGAACATTTCATATTAATCTCGTGCCCCCTGTTTTTGAGACTACATTTGGAAATAATCCTGGTTTGAGAATTCTCACCGCCCTCTCCGGCGGAATTCTGATGGGTATCGGGGCCAGATGGGCATGGGGGTGTACCAGCGGGCATGGAATCTCTGGAATCTCGCAGTTATCCCTTGCCAGCTGTGCTGCTGTCATGAGTTTTTTTCTGGGCGGAATCGGGACTGCGATGCTCCTGTATGCAGGGTTTTTCTCATGAATCTTCAAATATATCATGAGAATGAACATCTCCAGATCGTCTTAGGTCTCTTGATTGGGATTGGTTTTGGTTTTCTTCTTCAGAAAGGCGGGGTAACTAACTATGATATCATCATCGGTCAGCTTCTCTTGACTGACTTTACAGTCCTGAAACTGATGCTGACTGCTGTGATCGTCGGAATGCCCGGTATCCATCTGATGAAGCAGGCAGGCTGGATAGAATTTCATACCTTCAGGGGGTCAGCAGGGTCAAGCATCGTCGGGGGGCTCATATTCGGAGTGGGATTTGGTCTGCTTGGATATTGTCCGGGAACCGTGGCCGGTGCCATCGGACAGGGCCAGATCGATGCGTTCATTGGTGGAGTGGCAGGCATTCTTGTAGGATGTGCCCTGTTTGCTGTCTGGTATCCCTCAATCAGGAAAATGTTTCTTGAGAAGGGAATGTTTCCTGCAGAAACGATCCCGGACCTTACCGGTCTTTCTCCCCGGGTGATTGTTCCCGTTTTCATGGTGCTTATGTCAGGTATCCTGTTATTTGTAGAATGGTTAGGATTATAGCGATTATCGAAAAAAACTGACAAATATTCTATTTTATGAGAGTTTTCTTTTCATCATCAGTATTTTTTCCTATGGCGGCACCGTAACCTTTATTGACTTCTCTTTATTATTATCAAATGAATATATTGGGGGAAATGTGTTGATAGGAAAAATGGTATATCGATGGGGAGTATTCACCCTGTTGCTGCTATCCCTTCTGGCGCTGATATGCATCAGTACATCTGTTTCTGCTGCAGGCAGCATGACCCAGGCAAAGACTGAATTTACGCTTGCTGATTCATCTGCTGCGCAGGTCAATTCGTATCCGGTTATGCGCCCGTCGCGCGAAGAGATCCGTGCATGGAATCAGCAGTATAGTGCTGAACCGGTTTTTTCTGCAAAGGCTCAGGGAGTGAAGGCACAGGATACCGGCTCATCAAGTCTTCTTGAATACCTTGATTATACTCCTTCAGAACGCGATCAGGGAGAATGCGGAAACTGCTGGGTCTGGGCTTCAACCGGGGCAATCGAGATTGCTCACACCCTGCAGAACAATGTGCAGGACCGTCTCTCGGTCCAGTATGTAAATTCCCGGTACAACAATGGGGGCAATTCACCCTATTCCCCGGAGGATTTTGCATGTAATGGGGGCACTCCTTCGATATTCTCTACATTCTATACTCTCATGGGAGCATATGGAGGGAACAAAATCGCCATCCCGTGGTCAAACAACAACTCTGCGTTCCGTGACGGGAATGCAACCACGAGCACCCTGGTTCCGGCAAACACTATTCAGACGATACCACACTATGCTATCAGAGACATGTCGGTTGAACGGGTTGAGATAACCGGTGTCAGTCAGGAAGAGGCGATATCCAATATCAAGGCAGTGATTGACAGTGGAAATGCCGTGTATCTTGGGTTTTATTATCCCGACCTTGAGAGTTGGAATGAGTTTTATGATTTCTGGGATACCGGGGATGAAGACGATTCATTTATCAGATTTGACAAGTATGCAGGTTCTGAATATACCAGCACCGGAGGAGCTCATGCTGTGCTCGTTACCGGCTATATTGATGACGGTACGACAGGATACTGGCAGTGTCTGAACAGCTGGGGTGCTCCCCTGAACCGGCCCAATGGCATATTCTATGCGGATATGTACATTGATTATAATGCTGTCTATCCGTTTGGAACTGACACGGTGCCGGTGGTGGAATGTGAAAGGGTGAGTGTCAGTTATATCGGAGCTGAACCGACACCTGACCCCAACGGGACTTCATATAATCTGACTGCTGATTTTTCAGTATCTCCCCAGACGGGATATCCTCCCCTGACAATTCATTTTACTGACCTGACGAACGAAACCCCCACGTCCTGGAAATGGAATTTTGGAGATGGAGGCGGTTCTGCGATCAGGAATCCGAATCACACCTATTCACAACCAGGGAAATACTCGGTGACACTGACCACCTTTAAGGGAAGTCAGTCTGCCATCGTTACGAAAGAGGACATTGTCACGGTAAAGTACCCCTACATCAATATTACTGCATTTCCCCTGCCTGAAACCGGTAACTATCCACTTCCAACTGACCCTGACGGGGATGGAAGATTCGAAGATATTAACGGCAACGGCTGGCTTGAATTCAATGATCCGAAAGTACTTCTTGAAAACCTTGAGTTTG
>CAZXRT010000192.1:0-4921 GCA_964642535.1 uncultured Methanospirillum sp. | reverse complement strand
TCCCGTCTTCGGGCAGATCAGGTGGCAGGGGCAGTTATCGCCGGAGACAGCCGCCTTCTGGCAACCGTTCCGGGCGTAGGAAAAACCGGTGCTGAACGGATCGTACTTGAGTTAAAAAAGAAAATCCCCCTACTATCAGTAGAATCGGGTGAAGGTTCTGTTCAAGGGACATCCTGTGAAAATGATGCGATTCTTGGGCTGATGGCACTTGGATATACCCAGGCTGAGGCATCCGGTGCGGTATCAGCAGTGTATTCTGCGAATCATGAAGATACTGCCGCCGGGATTATCAGGCAGGCACTACGGTTCCTGAAAGAGAAGAGTGAATCCCATGAATGAACCAGTCCGGGATCCGAACCTGAGGGAAGAAGACCGGGATGACCGGACAGTCCGTCCGGGCCATCTTGCAGAATTTATCGGTCAGGATCAGGTTAAAGAAGCTCTTTGCATTGCAATCGAATCTGCAAGGAGAAGGAATGAACCACTTGACCATGTTCTCTTTTCCGGTCCGCCGGGTCTTGGAAAGACCACCCTTGCTCATATTATTTCCCGTGAAATGGGAAGTACCATCGAATCGACCACCGGTCCGATCATCGACCGACCCGGTGATCTGGCTGCTATGCTGACCCCTTTACAGCGGAGTGATCTCCTGTTTATCGATGAGGTTCACCGCTTACGTCCTGTCATTGAGGAGATTTTATATCCGGCAATGGAAGATTATGCGATCGATGTGATGATTGGAGAAGGGCCATCGGCACGTTCCATTCGTCTGCCCCTTGAACGATTCACACTGGTTGGAGCAACGACCCGGATTGGTCTTCTGGGATCACCGTTTCGGGACCGGTTCGGGTTGATTTTAAGACTTGATCTCTATGAACCACAGGATCTCACGCATATTGTCACCCGCAGTGCATCCATTCTGAATATCCCTATCACAAAAGAAGGTGCCGATGAGATAGCACGCCGCAGCAGAGGGACACCCCGGATTGCGAACCGGCTGCTTCGAAGAGTCTATGATTATGCTATTGTAAAAGGAACCGGGACAGTGGACGCAACCATTGCAGACCTGGCATTAACTGCTCTTGGAATTGACCGGATCGGACTCGATGATCTGGATCGGAAGATATTGACGATAATTGCCCGTGATTTTCGCGGGGGACCGGTCGGACTGAAGACAATCGCCATATCTGTCGGCGAAGAGACGCAGACTATCGAGGATGTCTATGAGCCCTATCTGATAAGAAGCGGGTTTCTGAAACGAACCCCGCAGGGTCGGGAAACAACCCCTGCCGCCCTTCTTCATATAGCCCAGAATGAAACCGGGTTTTCAGGTCATTCCTCTCTCGAAGAGTTCCTGTAAAACCCAGCTATCCTCATGCTGTACCAGAAGACTTACTGGTGCTCAGTCCCAATATGGTAGGAATACCCGCAGGGATATCATGTATTTCCGAACCATTTTTCTGTTTATCATCATCGTTTTCCTATCTGTCCTTCAGGGATCAGCATCTACCATCAATGAATCCCCCTTTACCCCGTCTGAACTCTCTAAAACCTGCGACCTGGCTATTACGGGAAGCCTCACTCCGGTTATCGCTGAGATGGGATCACCATTTACAGCATCCATCCAGTTGATCAATTACGGACCAGGAGAAGCCAAAGACATTCAGATTGATTATTACCTGGCAAAATACAACGAAAGTGAGCACAATCCAATTTGGATTCATCAGAAGACTGCTGAAGAAATCCCTGCTTTTTATCAGGATATGGTTTCATTTTCAGTAAATCTACCAGGAGGGATTGAACCCGGACAGTATACCCTCTATTCAACAATACAAACATCTTCAACAGACAGGAACAGTTCCAATAATGAATATGCTTCAATGCTGCCTGTTGATGTCAGAAAAGCTTATTCTTCCTCGGTATCAGGTCTTTCTGACCTCAGGGTAACAATTGATGAAATATCTACTCATGAGTCGGCTCCCGGCTATCCTTTAACCATCAACTACACGATATCAAACTCCGGAGATACGGATGCCGGAACCTTCCATGTGGGTTTTTTCCTCTCACAGGACAGCCTAATCGATGCTTCAGACCTGAAACTATGGGATGAAATATATTATCATGCATATCCCGGCATGACAGAGCCGGGATCATCCACCGATATCATCCCCGATACTATCCCCCCCGGTGACTATTACCTCGGATCCATCGTTGACTTTACCCATATGGTCAGGGAGACAGATGATCAGAATAATCTGTTCCTGTATCCCGGACAGATTCATCTCGCCGACCTTACACCACCGATTGATGAGAAATTTTTAGGAGAAGTCTCAGGATACATAGCGGTAAAAACCAATCTCTACCGGCAGTTCAGAAACCTTCCCAACCTCACCTATGACCTTGCACTTGGTGACATTGCGATCTCTCATAGCCTTGATATGGCAGATCGGGGATATTTTGCCCACGAAACACCGGAAGGAATCGATCCTACCGGAAGAGCAGATCGGGAGCATTACCCCACATCCCGGCGTCTGGCTGATGGGAGTATCCGAACCGGTATCGCGGAAAATATCATAAAAATCTCAAGTGGATATACGATTGGAAAACAATTTTCCGGGTTTGTCGATCCGACCAGCCCGCAGGAAGTTGCTGATGTGATGATGATCGAATG
This sequence comes from uncultured Methanospirillum sp., assembly GCA_964642535.1. Taxonomy (GTDB): domain Archaea; phylum Halobacteriota; class Methanomicrobia; order Methanomicrobiales; family Methanospirillaceae; genus Methanospirillum. The sequence continues at coordinate 2,250 of CAZXRT010000192.1, read as the reverse complement.
GATTTCAAGTCCTGAACATAATAAAAACCTTATCAATCCTGATATTGAGCAGATTGGAATAGGAGTGGCATATGACGGAGGATTTTTTTACGCTACCCAGAATTTCTATTAACAAAAGCCGGTCTCCATACATTTTTTGAAAGGATAATTATCAGTTAATGGCCTCAACCATTAATTGAAAAGATTATATGGTTCTATGATGAGCCTATAGCAGACGTGTGAATCACGATCTTTCTCTGGGATAAAAAAACCAGAGGATCATCCGGATTATCTCATTACTCGCAAAATTCAGATGATTGGGATAACTTCCCAGATGCTCGTTCTGGCGTTGTCAGGCCGCTGTATCATTGCAGGATATCTGACCGAGCAGGTGTGAGAATTCTTCTCTCCAGTCTGAGTGTGGTTCTGACATTCAGGATGGTATCGTACAGGGTTATTAATGGCTGAAATTCAGGGAGATACCATGACAACGAAATGGGTATATGACTTTACTGAAGGCGATGGAAAAAATAAGAAATTGTTAGGGGGAAAGGGGGCTAACCTCTGCGAACTGACGCAGATTGATGTGAATGTCCCGCCAGGATTTGTCATAACCACCGAAGCATGTCTGGCGTTTCTGGCAGATCCTGCACATACTCTTCCGGACGGGGTTCTCGATCAGGTTCATGCAAATCTGTCCCAGATTGAGAAAAAGACAGGGAAAGTTTTCGGGGGCAGGGATAACCCTCTCCTGGTTTCGGTTCGATCCGGATCAGCCATCTCCATGCCGGGTATGATGGATACCATCCTCAATCTCGGTCTGAACAGCCAGACACTTCAGGGCCTTATCAAGGAGACAGGTAATGAACGGTTCGGGTATGATGCATACCGCCGTTTTATTCAGTTATTTGGAAAAGTAGCCCTTGGTGTCCCGGAAGAGAAATTTGATGCTGAATTTGAGACGGTAAAAGGAAAAGCAGGTGTAAAGCATGACGTGGATCTCTCAGCCCTTGATCTTGGTGAGGTTTGCGAGCGTTATTTGAAAGTGGTACAGACGTACACCCACAAACCGTTCCCCTCAGATCCCTTTGAACAACTGGAGATCGCAATTAAGGCAGTATTTAATTCATGGATGGGAAAACGTGCCGTCGATTATCGACGCGAGTTTAAAATTACCCCGGATATGGCAAACGGTACTGCTGTCAATGTCGTTGCAATGGTATTTGGAAACATGGGTAACGATTCTGCAACCGGTGTCGGGTTCACCCGCGATCCCGGGACCGGAGAGAACGTCATGTTTGGTGAATACCTGGTCAATGCGCAGGGAGAAGATGTTGTTGCCGGTATCAGAACGCCAAAACCGGTAGCGGCCATGGCAGAGGAGATGCCAAATCTTCATACAGAACTAATGGAACTGCGCAGGAAACTCGAGGCGCATTACAAAGAAGTCCAGGACTTTGAGTTTACCATTGAAAAGGGAACGCTCTATACTCTTCAGACCCGGAACGGGAAGATGAATGCAGCAGCCCTGGTAAGAACCTCAGTTGAGATGGTCCGGGAAGGACTTATCGATACCAGACAGGCACTGCTCAGAATCCAGCCGGAAATGCTCAACCAGCTCCTCTTTCCCCGTCTCGACCCGAAAAATTCCCAGAAAGCGGTTGCGAAAGGACTTCCTGCATCACCCGGTGCAGCAGTAGGTATCGCTGTCTTTGATGCTGACCGGGCTGAAAAACTGGGACGGGGAGGTGAGAAAGTTATCCTGGTTCGTGAAGAGACGAAACCGGAAGATATTCACGGCTTTTTCGCATCCCAGGGTATTCTTACCAGCAGGGGAGGGAAAACATCCCATGCAGCGGTTGTTGCCAGGGGAATGGGAAAACCCTGCGTATCAGGAGCAGAGGGAATCACTGTTGATGTTCACCGCCGGATTGCAAAGGTCGGAGACTTTGAGTTCAGCGAAGGGGATATGATAACCATTGACGGAACCTCGGGTTCTGTATACATCGGTGCGATCTCCATGATTGATGCAGAATTCTCCCCTGAACTGGAAGAGATTCTCTCCTGGGCTGATCATGTTGCCAGGCTGAAAGTGATGGCCAACGCTGATACCCCCGAAGATTCAGAACGTGCCCTGAAATATGGTGCCATGGGTATCGGACTCTGCCGGACTGAACGAATGTTCAATGGTGTGGAGCGTCTTCCCATTATGGTCGAGATGATCATCGCCGAGACGAAGGAGGACAGGATCGCAGCTCTTGCAAAACTCCT
>CAZXRT010000191.1:0-4946 GCA_964642535.1 uncultured Methanospirillum sp. | reverse complement strand
AACTGGGATCCCAGACCCTGGAAAGAGAAATTTTTTGAAGGAAACCGGTCATATTACCTGAAAATTGATTCGGAAAACATTCTCTCATATGGAATTCAGATAAAGGTTCCTGATGTATCTGTGGCATCCGCTGCATCTTCCAGGAATGAGGAAAATAAATCATATTCTCTGAATCTGATGGAGGATATTCTCCAAACATACATTCAGGGAGTCAATGGGAATATTTCAGATCCCCTGGTTTTCGATCAGATAACCAAAACATTGTCTGTGAATATTCTGTCACAATATTCCCGGGATGATATTTATCAGGAGATCATCCGCATGAAAAATGCAGGAATTATCCTGCAGGAATTTTCACCATCAGATGTATTTATTCTCGGTCTGAACGGCTCAATAAAGGGATATCTCTCATATGAAACCGGTTCTCGGAAAGGAAATACATATGTTGATATTCCGTTTATCCAGGATTATGAAGGGTGGAAACTCAACGAATTGACACTGCTGAGGAATTAAAAAAAAGAATTTTTATTTAATCGAACTTTCTCTTATCCATTGACTGAATGTAGGTGATCTCTTTTCCTACGGTTATCTTGTCAGTCATATCATCAGGAATGGCGAGTTCAAAGTTCGAAAAGTCGGCAAGATCCATCAGTTGCGCGATGTTGCCGGCAATTGAGATGACCTGACCATTCTTCCGCTCTACAATCGGCGCATATACTTTTGCAGACACAGGCTGGACAATGGATCTCTTCACTCCGTCAAAAATACCTGAAACATCAAGTCTTGCCTTTGCAGCTCCGTGTTTTCCGGGTTTTGAGATACTGATTGAGAGAATCTTACATGGTTCATCATCAACAAGGAGATATTTGCCTTCTTTCAGTTTTCCTACTTCAGTCTGCTCTTTCATACATCACCTTAAAGTAAAAGCTGATTATATGTATCGAGCCACCCACACATAAATACACCGTACCACGGTCTGGTAGCGATTCTCATGGACTTCTTCTCAACTTGTACGCAACTGTCAAATTCTGTGCGAAAGGCTGTCCTCCCTCTTTGTGGAACAGATGAAGGAGGCAGGGTTATTGGAATGGGTGCAGACGGAACACCCACCAAGTATATCGACAAAGTAGCCGAGGATCTGATCGTTGATCACCTGAAAACACAGAAAATGTGTAAAACCCTAATAAGTGAAGAGATAGGGAGAATTTCTATCGGGGGAGAGAGAGGGATCATATACCTGGATCCGGTTGATGGTACATACAATGCGGTCATGAACATCCCGTTTTTTGCGCTCTCAATTGCTTATGCACACGAAGGCCGGATGGTATATGGATTTGTCGAAAATCTTGCCACGGGTGAGGTATTTACCGCGGAGAGGGGAAAAGGAGCGTTCCTCAATGGAAAACCCATCCGAACCTCTCTGGTATCTGATCTTCAGACATCTGCTATGAGCATTTACGGTAAGCATTTCGAACAGGCACGGATTTTCCACCTGATGCAGAAGATACGAAGATTCAGACAGTTTGGTGCATCTGCTCTGGAAATCTCCTACGTGGCTGCCGGGAGAATCGACGGGTTTGTTGATCTAAGAGCCACCCTTCGGGTTACTGATGCCGCTGCAGGTGTTCTGATCTGTGAGGAGGCAGGAGGAATGGTTTCAGATCTTCATGGCCGTCCAATTGCATTTGCTGATGAAGTCACGATGGGAACCTGCCTGGTCGCAACAAACGGACAATTACATAAGAAAGTAATCGAATATCTGCGGTGAAGACATGCGGATCCTAATCATTACCCGGATTCCTGATTCAAAAATCAGGGAATATTCAAGGAACCTGGGTGAGCAGTTATCAGATGCCGGCCATGTGGTTATGCATGGCCCGGAAAACCTCCGGGTAACAAAGGAGCCGTTATTTGATCCTTTTCATCCCCCGGATCTGGTGATTGTGGTTGGCGGTGACGGGACCATTCTGCTGACGGCCCAGCATCTGCCAGAACCAGTCCCCCTTGTCGGTGTGAACTGGGGTGAGGTGGGATTTCTTGCCGATCTTGAACCTGATGAAGCCTTTTCCTTCCTGCAACGTCTTCCGGCAATTATCCCGGTTGAGGAGCGGATGCGTATCTCCCTTTCCATTGACGGAACATATCTGGGGGATGCCCTGAATGAAGCACTAATTGTTACCGACCGGCCAGCCAAGATGCTGACCTTTCTGATTCACATCGATGGCGTTCTGGCTGAACGGTTCAGGGCCGACGGTCTGCTCATCAGTACACCCACCGGTTCGACCGCGTATGCCATGAGTGCAGGTGGACCCATAGTGGATCCAAAGGTGCATGAATTCCTGATTGTTCCTCTGGCCCCGTTCATGCTTTCTAACCGTCCTCATCTGATCGACTCCAGCAGAAGTGTCAGAATAACTCTTGAGGCAGAAAAACCCGCAAAAATTGTAATTGATGGTTTAATTGTTCATCATATCGGGGAAAAGAGCATTATTGACGTTCATCGCTCCACAAGCCCTGCGCTTTTTGTTGACACCGGATTGAATTTCTTTGAGAAAATTAACCGAAAACTCAGGCATTTATGAAGGGCTCATTAAAATCCGTATACTTCACGCATATCATGCAAGCCCCTCCATCATCCTGGCCAGGATATCTGTTATAGGATGACTGACTGATAATTATTTACTACAGCGACCAATATTTACGGTATCAGGATACAGATGAGACTCAATATTATTTTTTTACTTATCCTCTGTTCTGCACTGACAGTATCTGTCCAGGCACAATCAGGAGAGGAATGGTTCGAGATCGGTGCCCTTCATTACGACAATTCTTCCTTCCCTGAGGCGATTGCAGCGTGGGAAAAAGCGATGGAAGGGGATCCAACCCTTTCAGCAAATGCATGGTATAACATCGGACTGGCATATGCCGGCATGGAACAGTATGAAAATGCTATCGCTGCCTGGGACAAGACGATTGAACTTGCTCCCGAATCTCCGATTGCATATGATAATAAGGGGACGGCCCTGGCAATTCTTGGACGCAATGAAGAAGCGATTGAGTGTTACAACATGGCGATTCAGTTGGATCCTGAAGAGAGTAAATATCAGGCAGATCGCGATATGCTACTGAATAACCTGAAAGATGCAAAGGCCCCTCTCTCCCCCTGGTCAGCTCTGGCAGCTCTTTTTGTTGTAGCCAGCTGTCTTCTCTGTTTCAGGGGCCGCTCCTAAACCATTTTTTCCGTGCTTGTCTTTTGTACGCAAGCCTTTTGAATCATTCAGAAGAAATGAGGAATGATGCAGGTTTGTAGAGTCCGCGTAGCACGTATCGTTCTGCTTACGATACTTCTGGCATGTAGTGTCCTGTCAATGCCGGTAAGTAGCACCGGCCCTGATATCATCGGAACCAGGATCGTTCTGCCTTCTCCCCTTCAGGCCGGTCAGCAGGTTGAGGTTCAGGATTCTATCCGGAACCAGGGCACAGAAAATGCGGGCCCATTTTCTATATCATATTATCTCAATCAGGACACAACAGGCAGCATGAATGAGATTTTGATTGGCAGATGGGATGTTGAAGGACTGAAACGAGGAGCAGTTAAGACCGCCAATACTTCTCTGTCTCTCTCCGATTCTTTGAAAAGTGGAGAATATTATTTTATCAGAAAAATCGATCCTGAACTGCAGTTAGCAGGAGAATACCAATCCAACAATATTCAGAGGTCAAAGCAGCCCTTTATTGTTGGAGATCCTGGAACTATTCCATTACGGGGGTTACGCACAATCATTCCGTCAGAAATGAAGGCAGGAGATTCTATGCCTGTATCCGTGGTTATTGAGAATCCCAATGACTTTCCAGTTCCTTCTGTTACGGTAATGGTACTCCTTTCTGCAACTGAAACTGCTGATGAATCTGCGATTATTCTCGGATCACTGGAGAGCGATTCCCTATATGAGCAGGAGGAGAGGGAAGTATCGGGGATGATACCTGTTCCCGCAGACACCCCTCCGGGTGATTATTACCTGATCACCCGGCTGGTTTCAACAAATACTCTGACAGAACAGTCTGTCAGTGATGATTCATGGTATAATGAGGATACGATCCGGATCACCTCTCCTGTCACGGATGAACGGGATGATCCGGCCGATTCACAGCTATATCGCCCTGCGGGTCCTGATATTATCAGCCTTGAGGCTGAACTCCCTTTTCAGGCATATATTGGTGATTCTTTTCATGTGTCTGATGGAATCAGGAATATCGGGGGCTCTGCAGCCAACATTGTAAGGGTTGAATATGGTATTTCTTCAGACCAGAACGGAAAAAACAGTCGTCATGCTGGCTGGTGGACAGAGATGAATGTGAAGGCAGACCAGGTTATCAGGAAAGACAATCTCGTTGGTGTACCTTCCGGGATTGTTCCGGGTTTATATTATCTAACCCGGAAGATCACCGTTACTTCTTTTCCCTCAGAGGAGAATACTGCAAATAACTGGTGGGTGAGCAATAGTCCGATGGAAATCCGGTATAATCCTCTTGACCCGATCCCTGACCTGACTCATATAAAAACAGTCTGGCCCCGGGGTCAACCCGGCGAGAAGGTACAGATTACCGACACCATCACCAATATCGGCAGAGGATGTGCTGATAACCTTGCGGTTGCCTATTATCTTTCTCCATATCCTGAATTTAATCCGCAGACCGCTGAATATCTCGGTGTCTGGAACCCCGGTTCCCTATGCCCCGGTGAACAGAAGACCGATCAGGTTACGGTAACAATTCCCCAATCTCTCTCAAATGGGGAGTATTTCTTCTATTCAGTGATTGATCCCTGCTCCTTTATCGCGGGATGTGGAGAAGGACTCCCTGAACATGATAAAGGAAACAATATCAATATGGGAAAGCTGATCATCGGTCCCTGCCCGTTCTGCTGATATCCGGGATCATCCATC
>CAZXRT010000190.1:0-4976 GCA_964642535.1 uncultured Methanospirillum sp. | reverse complement strand
CCATACTTCCCTAAACACCTCCCAGAAATCAGGATATGATTTCGTCACACACCCGGCATCAAGAATGGTTACGTCTCCTGCCATACATCCCAGGATAGAAAAACACATTGCCGTGCGATGATCCCTTCGGGGGTGGATCGTTCCGGATTGCGGGATTCCCGGGGTGATGATGATCTCATCCTCTGTGGCAGATGCGATGATCCCAAGTTCATGCAGACCCTCAACTATCGCTGATACGCGATCACTCTCTTTTTCCCGCAGATGGTGGATACCACTGATCCTTGTTGGTGAATCTGCCATTGCTGCAACCACAGCCAGTGACTGTACGATATCAGGGCAGTCTGCCATATCAACGGTAATTCCTGATAAGGATCCCGGTCTGCTGATTGTGACCTCATACTGGTCTATCTCTCCCTTCTGTCTATTCCATGTGATGATGCATCCCATGTCTGCGAGACAATCCAAAAATTTCCGGTCCCCCTGAACCGATTCCGGATGCAATCCTTCAACGGTAATTTCTCCTCCAGTAATTGCTGCAATGGCAAACCAGTATGATGATGATGAATAATCCCCTTCCACGGTATATGGTGATGCATGGTAACCCCTTCCTGCAGGGATGATCCATGTGAAGGGATCAGGATGATCCGCAGTAACCCCAAAGTGTTTCATCATGTCTGCTGTTATTGTGATATAGGGTTCTGATACAGGGGCGCCCTGCAGACGGATAATACTCTCCTGATGTGCATATGGTGATGCGATCAGTAGCGATGAGATGAACTGACTTGATACACTTCCATCGATTCTCATCACTCCCCCCCGGAGATCCCCCTCGATGAGAATAGGAGGAGTTCCTGTCTTATCCAGATATCTGATCGATGCACCTGATTCATTCAGGGTCTGTACCAGCGGACCTACCGGGCGCTCCTTCATTCTCTCACTGCCGGTCAGGATGACAGTACCGTCTGCGATGAGACAGACTGCTGTCATCAGGCGCATACTGGTCCCTGAGTCTCCGATATCTATCGGAACCGGGGGGGCATGTAAACGTCCCCCTGTTCCATGTACTGTTATCCGGTTTTGTTCCCAGGTTATCCTGATTCCCAGTGCAGAGAGAGCCCGTGCCGTGATACGGGTATCATCAGCATCCAGTTGTCCGGTGATAACAGAGGTTCCATCAGCCAGGGCGGCAAGAATGAGTGCACGGTGTGTATAACTCTTGGACGGGGGTGCCCGGACACGTGCCCGGACAGGTCCGCACCTGCCTATCGTCATTTCCATCAGGCGTCCCTCCATCGGCGGTAACAGCCCAGGTGACGCAGAGGAGTCAGCGATTTTAGTTCATCTATCGCTTCTCTCCATTTGCCCTCGCACTGAAAATCCAGAAAAAATACATATCTTCCCATGCTTCGCTTGGATGGGCGGGATTCAATTCTTGTAAGGTTTACTTCACGGTGTTTGAAAGGAGTGAGAAGATCGTAGAGCAGACCTGCCCGGTTTTCATCAGGGTCGATGAGCAGGCTGCATTTTTCCGGCTCATCAGGCATCTGAACTTCCTTTGCAATTCTGATGAAACGTGTAATATTACATGCATTATTTTCAATATTGGTCTTAATTATCGGAATCCGGTATATCCGTGCGAGGTTCTCTGAAATGATTGCAGCAGAATGCGGTTCCAGTTTCTGTGCCAATGCACTTGCCGCATTACTCTCAGTATGGATGACAGGAATGCCGAGATCTTCAATCATGCGGCTGCACTGATCATGACTCTGGGGATGAGCATAGATCCGGGAAATATCCGGAATAGCGCAGTCTGATGCAAGATTATGATGAATGGTCATGTATGCTTCCAGGGTGATGGTCACCGGATACTGCATCAGGCAGTCAAGCGTTGAGGTAACTCCTCCGGCTTCGCTGTTTTCCAGAGGAACCAATCCAGAAAATCCAGTTTTCATGACTTCGGCAAATACTTTCCCGATAGTGTCAACTAAGATAATCTCTCCGGAATGAATCTTTTCTGCCATTTCATGCGAAAAAGTTCCCTGCGGGCCGAGAACAATCAGAGTCATTGCTGCACCATTGCCCTGATAAGCCGATCTGTCTCTTCGAGAGACTGGGTGCAGTATTCACCAAACCATTTCCGGTCTTTTAAAAACTGCTCGGTGAAATGGTCCACATCTCCTGATTCGATCATATCTGAAAGGGATTGAGCGGCATCACAGCAGGTCTTCAGAACAGGAGGTACTTCGGGATTATCACAAAGGATATCGGCATATAACATAGGATCCTGCGCCAGTATCCTCCCTGCAACTGATGTTTCAATTCGGTATACCGGACTCATGAAAGGCTCGGTATCTGCAGGTGTAATTCCAAGGCGCCTCATGGTGTCTGCCATTACTAACGCCTTGAAATGGGTCAGACCCTGGATTACTGCCATCATCCTGTCATGGTGATCAGGGGTGGTGATCGTGACCCGTGCTCCCTGACTGGTGAAGATTTCTTTTATTATTTCCCATTTTTTATCCGAACATCTGACCGGAGTTGCAATAATTGTCTGTCCCTGAAGAGTTTCCGCTGTCGGTCCGAACATGGGGTGAAGCCCAATCACATCGGCACGACCTTTCAGCATCTCTCTGACAGGCTCGGATTTTAAGGAGGTAAGATCACAGATGACCTGTCCGGAATGTAAAAGCGGGACAATCTCCCGGATTATCGGGATGGTGGCATGAATCGGTACTGATATAAGAATCAGATCACAGGTCGCTGCCAGGTCCTCGTGGGAGAGGGATGTGTTCCTGCCTGAAATTCTGACCTGGTGACCGGCCTTATCAAAAATACGGGAGAAAAAGGATCCCATCTGACCGGTTCCACCGACTATCCCTACCTGCATCACTTCTCCAGAATGGATTCGTTCACTGCCATTCCAAAATGTCTTCCTGCCATATCGAGGGCGCCCAGAACAATATCGCCCGGTTTGAGTGCTGCAACCGATATCGCACCTCCATCCGGCCGGGCAAGTCTGATGGTTTCTGCGTTCTGAAGAATAATGCTGACTGGAGATCCTTTATGCTCCGCCTCTATCAGAAGAAGGGGGCGCTGTTCAATCTTGACCCTTCCGACTGTCGCCTGCCGGCAGTTCCCCTTGGCTCCGTTCACCATTACCCGGTCACCTGCCCTGAGATCGGCAAGATATGCCGTTTTACCATTTGCAAGTTTCAGGTATGCATGAACTGCTCCAGCATTAACTCTGAAGGGACGGGGTGCCACATACGGGTTTTCCAGGGTTTCTGCATGCACGAGGAAGAAGCCGGATGATGTGTTCCCGACAAGCATCCCTTCCCCGTCAACCATGAGAGAGCAGGTATCCACGCAGACCCGGTCTCCCATTCCGGCAGGAGTAATTGATGTTATCGTCAGGGGAATCAGTTCCTGGTGACATCCATGTTCCTGAACCAGCCGGACAACATCACGGATAACGTCAGACTTATCCGTTTTTACCATAATTCCTGATACACCCTTTTCGAGGACACCAAGAGCGAGTTCAGCCTCGCGAACATCGGACACGGTAGCGATAACGGAATCCCCAACAGCAACCAGGTTTTCGAGGGGAATGACTGTCCAGTCCGGAGTATGCACAATAACCGTGCATCGTCTTGCTGTTTCCATCGCAAGATTCTGGTCTGCCGTGTTTCCAATTGTTATCTCGATGATATCTTCTCCCGGTATCAGGTCCCCATCCGGTGCAATGGTGGTAATTCTGCCCAGCTCCCGGACCATAGATGCAGAGTCGGTGACAATTGCATCTGCACCTGATTCCAGGGCAGTAATGGCGATCTCTTTATTCCATGGCCTTACATCGACAAGGACCTGTTTCATCAGATATCCTCCGGAGATTTCCGGTCGTGGACAACCTGGCAGACTTTATTGACAAATACTGCAGTATCAGTTCTCTGGAATGCGTTTCTTCCCATACATACTCCTGAGCATCCGGCAGAATGAACTGCATCATGAATAATGCGGAGTGTATCCAGATCTCCTGCTTTTTCTCCCCCTGCAATGAGAACAGGTATTGAACTGGCACTGACAATTCTTGTAAAACTCTCAGCATCTCCGGTGTAGTTGGTTTTTACCATGTCTGCACCCAGTTCTTCGGCGACTCTGACCGCATGCCCGACATGCCGGGGATCTGTCGGATTAATTCCTGCACCGCGTGGGTAGATCATTGCGAGAAGAGGAATTCCCCACCGGTTACAGTCACGCACGACAAGTCCTGCGGATTCGATCATTTTTGACTCCTGTGCAGCTCCCAGATTGATATGAATAGAAACGGCATCTGCACCGAGGGATATTGCTTCCTCAACGGTGCAGGTAAGCACTTTATCATTCGGATCCGGGTTCATGCTGGTACCGGTAGAGAGATGAATGATCAGCCCGATATCTCTCCCTTTCCTCCGGTGTCCTGCTTTTACCATCCCTTTATGAAGAATAATCGCATTCGCACCGCCATCCGATACTGCCGCGATTGTCTCGTTCATCCGGAGCAGACCATCAATCTGGCCCAGTGTCATTCCATGGTCCATGGGGATGATCACGGATTTTCCGGTATTCCGGTCCATGATCCGCTCCATACGTATCTCTTTTCCAATCATCTTCTATCTCCCTGTAATATTTCAAGTGCTTCCTTTGCTGACTTTCCTTCGTGAACGATCAGGGCACAGGCCCTGACAAATGCAGCGGGGTCCGGATGCTGGAATGCATTACGTCCGATTGATATTCCTGCCGCACCCCCTTCCATGGCTCCTTCTATCAATTCAAGGGTTATGATATCTTCGGTCTTGGAGCCTCCCGCAACCACGACAGGGACCGGACAGCCCCTGGTGACCTGTCTGAAAGAGTCTGGATCACCGGTATAATTGGTCTTAACAATGTCGACTCCGAGCTCAGCGGCTACCCGTGCTGCAAGTCTGACATGCTCCACG
>CAZXRT010000189.1:1701-4988 GCA_964642535.1 uncultured Methanospirillum sp. | reverse complement strand
GCGGGCATGACTGCGAAGAAAGATAACTGATCCTCCTGAAAGATAATACAGCACAAATGGATTCTACTCCTTCATCAGCGTCGATCGTGAAAGCAACCGGACTTGTCTTCGGGGATATCGGGACCAGCCCCATCTATACTCTGGCAGTCCTGTTTCTTTTCATAACTCCGACCCATGAAAATATCATGGGCACGGTCTCACTCATCTTCTGGACGCTCATGGTGATGGTAACGGTCCAGTACACCATTCTTGCCATGAGACTCTCCCAGACCGGGGAAGGGGGGACACTTGTATTAAAAGGAATTCTTCTCCCCCTGCTGAAACATCCCCGTGCAACTTCTGTTTTCACCCTCCTTTCAATCCTGGGAATTTCCCTGATGATCGGAGAATGTGTCATCACTCCCGCGATTAGTATATTATCTGCAGTTGAAGGAATCAGACAGATACCCGGACTGGACTCCATCTCCCAGGAATGGCTCATCCTCCTGGCAATTCTCATTGCATGCTGGCTGTTTTATTTCCAGAAAAGGGGGACAGAGCGCGTATCGCGAATATTCGGGCCGATTATGATCCTCTGGTTTATCACTCTCTTTCTTTCCGGTATCTTCTCGATTCTTTTAAGTCCTGAAATCCTGCTCGCGATAAACCCGTATTATGCTGCCAAATTTTTCCTTCATAACGGAATCCATGGATTCTTCTCGATGTCGCTGATTGTACTCTGTGCTACAGGTGCAGAAGCATTATTCGCAGATATGGGCCATTTGGGAAGAGAACCAATCAGATATGCATGGATTATGGTATTTGTTGCTGTTTTGATGTCATATATGGGACAGGCAGCATACCTGCTCAGACATTCCGATGTTGCAAACCCCCTCTTTGAGATGGTCTTTTCTGAAGTCTCCATCCTGTATATTCCATTTCTTCTCCTCATGATAGCAGCAACTGTCATTGCATCGCAGGCTGTGATCAGCGGTATCTTCTCGATCATCTATCAGGCGATCACAACCCACCTCCTTCCGATGCTCCATATCGATTATACATCAGATGAACTGAGAACCCAGATCTACATTAATTCGGTGAACTGGTTCCTATTTATCGCAGTTATTCTGGTGCTTCTCCTCTTCCAGTATTCCGAGCGTCTCGCAAACGCGTACGGACTTGCGGTCACCGGAACCATGTCAATAACCGGGACGTTCATGATTACAATATTCCTTCTCAAGAAGCAGTATGCACATACCCTTATCGCAATTCTTGTAACTGCTCTTGATCTGACCTTTTTCCTCTCCACCTTCATGAAAATCCCCCATGGAGGATATCTCTCACTGGTGATTGCAGCAATGCCATTCAGTGTTATCCTCATCTATACCCATGGTCAGAGAGCACTCTATCATGCCATGCATCCGCTCACACGCCAGCAGTTCATAAAGCGGTATACCCGGGCATATGAATCGGGAAGGCACCTGAAAGGAACAGCGATCTATTTTGCCCGTTCCATGGAACAGGTTCCGGCATACATCTCCCGGACCATGTTTAATAATGAGATCATCTACGAAACGAACATAATCGTCTCGATAGATATTACCGACAAACCCTATGGAAAAGACTTCAGCCTGGAACGTGATGTTGCACACGGTCTGTCTCATCTTTCCATCAGGTATGGGTATATGCAGATTATTGATCTCATGAGAATCATACGAGAGGCAGGAATCGAAGAAAAGACAATCTTTTACGGGATGGAGGAGATTGTAACAAGAAATATTGTATGGCAGGTTTTTTATGCAATTAAACGACTTTGCCCGTCCTTTGTCCAGTATTATCGTCTTCCTCCCCATAAGGTTCACGGAGTGGTGACAAGAATAGAATTGTAAGAAGAGACCAATCGGCGTTTATGAAAGGGGGAGGAAATCTCCCGCTGAACCGGTACAAAACCCCAATTGGAAAAACCCGGTCTGTTGAGTGATCGTTATGCCGGTGCCCGTGTTTCCACCACGCTTACCAGTGAAATCGTCATTTCTGGTTCCATTCGTAATTTTCCAACAGTATAATCATTTCCATCGGTCTGAACAATAATCACCCCGTCATAATCAGTCCGAAGAACGGAGACCCCGTTGTTTTCCAACAGATTCAGAGTTGCTATCGAAGGATTTTCATTTTGATTCGGACCGGTACTGATGATTGCCACTTCCGGGTTAATCCGTGAGATAAATCCTGCATCGGTGGCTTTCCGCGATCCATGATCCCCAACCCGGAGAATTTCGGCGGCAGAATCTCCCAGAACGATCGGATCATCCCCCATGAGAAGAATACTGATATTTCCACAGATAATTTTTGGAATCAGGGTATCGGTAGGATGATCCCAGGTTTTATTTCCGGGTTTGAGCATCTCAATGGTGACAGATTCAGTAAAAGAGATCCGGCTCTCAGGCAGGATACTAGTGACCGGAGTAGTGTTCTCATGAAGACGTGCTAGAAGATCGCGGTAAGCAGGATCTGTGCTATCCCATCCTCCATGATAATAACGACCCACCGGAGTAGAATTTATAATATTCATCAATCCTCCGGTATTTCCCTGAGCAGGACTGGTGATCATCACGAAATCAAGGAACTCAATCCCCAGACTCTTCAGGTATACCCTGGTCAGGTTACCATACTCTTCGGTCCCACAATCGACCAACATGGTTTTGTTTTCTGACTGAAGCAGAACCGCATTTCCCTCTCCCACATCAAGAAACCGTGCCGTGAGTTCTGAAGACACAGGTACCATCAGGATACAACTCAAGAGGATCATACCGGAACATAAGACTGACAGACGCATACACAGATTCAGAGTGGTACAAAAAAAGGTTCGTGGTCAGAAGAGGAAATATGCCGGATTCTCAGGTTATCCGGGATGAATCCAGGCGTTCAAGAACAAACCGGTACACATCCCTGCATTGATTGAGCATCTGAATCGGAACATTTTCATTAACCGAATGCAGCAGATTCAGATCGCCCGGCCCGTATACCACAACTTCTGATCCCATCTCCCTGATGTACCGTGCATCTGATGCAGCCTGGGTAACCCCGGGATGCACTTTCTGATGGAGGGTTTCTTCAATACCCTCACAGACCAGTCTGCATAACCATCCGGGAGTACTGAATGAAGGATTGGATGAATCAATAACCGAGATGGTTGCATCAGGTGCTGCAGCCCTCATCTCCGATACCAGGTCATTAATATCACATCCCCAGGGAATTCGCATGTCCAAATCAAGTTCACACTGCTGGGCGACAACATTCACCCGTTC
>CAZXRT010000189.1:0-1601 GCA_964642535.1 uncultured Methanospirillum sp. | reverse complement strand
GAATTCGCATGTCCAAATCAAGTTCACACTGCTGGGCGACAACATTCACCCGTTCACCTCCATGAATCATGCCGGGATTATACATCACATGGGACAGAATTCTGTCTGCTTCAGATTCTGCGATGCCAATCTGGATGGCTAGTGATCGGGTGGTTGCCTGCACGGCCGCTTCGGTGAGGGGATCTGCAGGCCAGGTCCGTTCATGAAGAGTATGGCAGAAATCAAGGAATCTGCAGGCCTGCATAATCGCTGAATTGCCGGCAACCGGATGAAGAGAAGCATGCCCGGATTCTCCGGTAAACTGAATATGAGTTCTTAAAACACCTTTTTCACCAATCAAAGGACAATCCGGAGGAGTCGGTTCTGCAATGAGGGTATCACAGGGCTTGAGTATTCCTTCTTTTACGAGTTGTTCCACCCCGAATTCCCCTTTTCCTTCTTCATCAGCAACAAATGCAATATCCGCAGAACATTCACCATGATCATCAATGGTCTGGGCAAGTGCAACAAGAAGGGCTGCACATCCACCTTTCATGTCAGTGGACCCCCGACCATGAACATGAGTATCCGTGACCTTGCCCGAATACGGAGGATAGTTCCACCCGTCATCAAGTGCCGGAACCACGTCAACATGACCGCAGAGAAGCAGATGGCCCTGTGGCTGTGCGCAGAGAAGATTATGCCTTCTTCCCCGGCTTTCAACCCGGGTCTTTACTCCGATGGAATCACAAAAATCCCGAAGATAGGCGATCACCTCATCAGTATACCCAGGGGGGTTTTCAGATCTGATCTGAACGAGTTCAGAACAGAGATCCTCAACCCGGTATGTATGACTCATGAGCAGGATCCAAGATATTCATCCAGCTGACGCGTCATCGCTGAACCGTTGTACAGGGAGGTGAGGTAGGTTTTGTCAAACATCTCATCAACCATGATAGTCAGGTGTTCAGCGGGAATGGGGCGTTTATCATCAGGATTGAGAACAATCCGGAAAGAACGGTACGATGCCGGTTCCTTTGCTGAGTAGATCTTCTGGATAAATAGAGGAAATATTTCAAATAATTCAGGATTATGTACTTCAAGCCAAGCCAGAAATCCCGGGAATACTTGCAACGATGGATCAGCGGCACGATCTGTCCGGTGTTTCAGATACTCCCTGCTCATCAGGTTTCTGGGAGAATCAGCATGATACGCCAGAACCGATATTGAATAATCCAGATGAGCCATGGCGTCATAATACCAGAATCCTAAAACCGGATGGAAATCTGATGGTTCTTCAAGAATCAGGGATTTATGATAGAGAAGATCGAGGACCCTGGCATATTCATTCACTTCAGGCATATTATAAAAAAGGGATGCCTGAAGATAAATTTTCTCTTATCAGATATTATACGGTTCCCGAAGTTTGATAGCTTTTCTGAAAAGGGATTCCAGTTCTTCTCCCTTTTTCCCCCTTATATCGACAAGATTATCGGTCCTGAGCAGACAGGGTTTTAACTTTCCATCCGATGTCACCCGAAGCCGGTTACAGCTCCTGCAAAATTCTGAATTGTGAAGAGGTCTGACAAATTCGATCTCTGATCCCTCATAACAGTATTTCT
>CAZXRT010000188.1:0-5000 GCA_964642535.1 uncultured Methanospirillum sp. | reverse complement strand
ATAAGAGTTATGATCTGGTCCGTGACATACTGTGTATGCGTTTGATCACCGCTCTCTTGATCTTTATCATTGTGGGTTCACTCTTTGTATGCGGCTGCACCAGGCAGGCACCAGATGTGCCCTCCTCTGATCAATCCGGTTCGGAAAAACCGGTAACCTCCGCCTCAGCAATGCCTGTTGCATCCATCGACCAGTATCCTGCTCCACCGGCTGATAATGCGGTATCAGCTCAGATCAATGACAAGGATCTCACAGATAAGAGTATCAGTGTCTTTTTCTCCGGAGGAAAAGGACAGAAGATGGTCCGTGATTCGTGGATCATCATCAGTCGTAGTGACGGTGTTACTGAACGGATTCCCCTGACCCCCAAAGCTCAGACCGAGGTGGTTCTGACCGGGTCAGAAGGCGAGGATCTGATCCGGGTCTACGCTGAATACTATGATGGCAATATCTACCAGATTGCTGAAAAAACCGTAAAAATGCGTCAGAGGGTGTAGAACTGCGGAAATATGGTTCTTCGTCAGGACCCTGAAATAAGATGGAGGTATACTGGAGGGAGATCTCTTCCCAGCGAAACAGTTATGCGGCCGTATATGCGGCCTGTGAACGCCATGGGTACCGGCTGCTTCCTTCTCCGGGTCCTGCAGGCGATGTTACGCTGTATAGTCTGAACTCGATTCAGGCCCCGGCTCTGCATAACGAGATCTCCGGGGCGTCATGTCTGACTATTGCAGGCGGACCTCATGCCACGGCCTGCTATCGCGATCTGGTGGATATTGCAGATTATGTGGTTGTCGGGGAAGGGGAGTTCACGGTCCCCCGGCTCCTTGATGCAATCAGAACCGGATCGCCGCCACCTCCCGGTGTTGCCTCCCATGAAGGGTATACTCCCGTGGACCATACGGTCATCCCTGATGCATATCCGAGTTTTTCGCAGTTCAAGGGATACATAGAGATCTCTCGTGGTTGCCCCCACTCCTGCCGGTATTGTCAGACTCCCTGTATGTTCGGGCATCGGATGAGGCACCGGAGTATTGACTCTGTCCGTGAGATGGCCAGGCATTTCCGGCAGATCCGGTTTGTATCTCCCAATGCACTGGCCTATGGTTCTGACGGAATTCATCTCCGGCTTGATAAAGTTGAAAAACTCCTCAGGGTTCTCGTTCATGAACTCTCCCGGGAAGTCTATTTTGGAACGTTTCCAAGCGAAGTGAGGCCGGAAAGTGTCACTCCTGAATCTGCCGGCCTTATCAGTGAGTTCTGCGATAATACCCGGCTTCATATCGGAGTCCAGTCCGGAAGTGATGCCTGTCTGTCACGTCTTCATCGCGGCCATACCAGCCATGATGCATTATGTGCCCTTGATTACACCCGCGATGCGGGATTAACCCCATTGGTGGATGTCATCTTTGGATTTCCCGATGAGACCGATGAAGAACAGGAGGAGACTGTCCGGCTTGTCCGCGAAGTCTGCCGGAACGGGTATGTACATGCTCACCGGTTTATTCCGCTTCCGGGTACCCCTCTGGCCGGGTCTGTGTCGGTTCCGGTAATTCCTGAAGCAAAATCGGTTCTCGGTTCACTTGCACTGGCGGGCAGGGTGACGGGTTCATGGAATGAACCTGAGATAAGGTTTTTTAGACACATTTCATATTAGTACTCATGTTGAAAGCGCTCCTGCTTGCAGATCTGCATGGTGAATACGGGATGATCGAGTCCTTTATGGAACTCGGCCCTGATATCGTGTTCATCGCAGGGGATATTACCAATATGGGCACTCCCAACGATGTTGACACTTGTTTCTCACGGATCGATGTGCCCAGTTTTTCTGTGCCCGGGAATTGTGATCCAAAAGAAGTCGTTGATGCCCTTGAACGATCTGCCAGTGTGAATCTCCATGGTTCCCATATAAATCTGGGCAAGATTTCCCTGGTCGGTGTCGGTGGATCGAATCCAACTCCCTTTGGCACTCCCTTTGAACTGAATGACAACCAGATCGAGGATCTTCTCAAAGATCCGGTAAGCAAAATGGACAAGGCGGTTCACCGCGTTCTCATCTCACACGCACCACCACAGGGAATTCTCGATGAGATCGGGGGAAACCATGTTGGTTCAGCAAGTGTGAAGAAATATGTAGAACACTTTGACCTTGTCTGCTGTGCTCATGTTCATGAGCAGCGTGGCATCTATGAAGGTGAGGGATTCAAGGTTGTCAACCCCGGTCCGGCTGCAATGGGTAACTGTGCCATGATTCACTTTGGCGAGGATGCCAAAGATATCGAGATTAAACTGCTGAACGTGTAGAAAGAAGGAGTTCAAGGTAGGATGAGGTGATTCTCTCTCCTGTCACTCCAATCTCTTTTGCAACCGCATCGACACGTGCCGCTGCTGATGCTGCATCATTTTCTGAGAGCAACTCTATCTCTACGAATTCTCCAAGGTCCTGAACCTGATCCAGGGAGATGGTAAAATCCTGGTATGTATAGTATTCCCGGTTTTTTCGGACTTGTGCAACGGGTCTGAATCCAAGCCGGGTGATGATGGTGTCAAAGACTACTGGGTCCATGATGTCGAGATTGATCTCTTCGCGGATTTTTGAGCCCATGATGGTATCTTTAGGGCCCTTGTATGTGATGGTCGTCCGCGTTTTCGTCTCACGGAGCCGTAGTGCCTCATCGGTTACTCCGAAGTCGCGGTGCGGGGCGTTGTAATACGTGTCATGTTCTGTCAGTTTCTCAGACATAATCCCGCCCGTTTTCAGTATCTTCTCCCTGACGCTCTCAATGTCAGGAACCCTGACTTTAATTTCAATCTCAAGCATTATCCTATTCTTTATCTATTTGGCTCCCCATTTAATAAAGGAACCAAGATGCCTGTCAAGGAAGGAGACTTTATTAAACTCAGCTATACCGGCCGGAGTTTTGGAATGGTATTTGATACGACACGCGAGGAAGATGCTCGTGAGTCCAACACCTTTGATGAGAATAAGAAATACGCCCCGGTTGTCGTTTGTGCCGGAAAACAGCAGATCCTTCTCGGGCTTGATGAAGCAATAATTGGAAAGGAACCCGGAGACGAGGGAACGATTGAGATCCCTCCGGAGAAAGGTTTCGGGCAGCATGAGCAGGATCTGATGCGCTCTTATGAGAAGAAAACCTTCAAAGAGAAACCGGCTGAAGGAATGCGGGTCAGTATTCCGAATGTCGGCGAAGGTACTGTTGTCAGGATCATCGGAAGCCGCGTTCTGGTGGATTTCAACCATCCGCTTGCCGGTCAGACTCTGTCCTACTCATACCGCATTGAGGGGATTGTTGAGGATAAGACAGAGCAGATTCAGGGACTTGTCCAGGTCTTCTCAGGTGTTGAGACTGAGGTATCCATTGAGAACCAGGTTGCAAACATCGACCTTCCTGCCGGAATATACTCATACAGCAGACGATTTTTCGCCAGCAAGCCATACATTACCATGGGTATCTTTGACCTGATAGAGGGTGTTGAAGAGATCCGCTATATTGAGTCATATAAACGGCCGGAAAAAAAGGCTGAAGAAAAGACTGAATAATTTTCCTTTTTTCAGGAAACCACGGAAGCTTTCAGGATAACGATATCTTCTTTTGGCCGGTCATTGCGATCGGTTTTCGCTTTCCCAATCTCATCCACAACTTCCATTCCGGTGATCACTTTCCCGAATGCCGGATGATGACGGTCAAGGTGCTTGTTGTCCACGAGGTTGATGAAAAACTGGCTCCCTCCGGTGTTCGGTCCGGCATTTGCCATTGAGATGGTTCCCCGTGCATTCTTGTTGTCTGCCGTGATCTCATCCTTGATCGTGTATCCGGGCCCGCCGGTTCCGGTTCCTTTCGGGCATCCGCCCTGGATCATGAATTTATCAATCACCCGGTGGAAGACGATCCCGTCGTAAAACCCTTCTGATACCAGTTTGACAAAGTTCCCCGTGGTAATCGGGCGGTTTTCAAAGAGCTCGATCAGGATGTCTCCCTTATTTGTTGACAATTTCACCCTGGTAGGTTCTGCCATACCTGAGTAGTTGACCATTAAGGATGATAGGTTCTGTGGTCTGATTGCCGGAAAGCAGGAAAAATCCGGTAAAGATATAATAATATTTATATTATGTGAAGAATATGATCTTCTATATATCGTGTTCCGGTGGGCCTTTGTACGTTTACCCTTTTCTGAATCGTCAGGTATGGGATTGGGGGAAAGAACAGGCAAATCGGATGGCTTGATGTGGGGAGTATGAGTATTATGACGAAAAACAGGCAAACTGCCGGTGCATTAATGCTGGTTCTGGTATTATCTGCACTCGTTGGATATGTGATTGCTGACGATATTTCTATCGAGGCAACAACAGATATCGAGATTAATGAGTCAAGCATATCGACTGTTCCAGCGAACGGGACTATCTCTTTCCTGGATAATCCAAGAAATATTACCTTTAATGGAACTGACTTTAAGGAAAAGCTGGCTGCACCTGCAGACAATTTCTCATGGATAATTGGTTCTTTCTATTCTGCAAATTCGTCAGATTCCGAATATGAGCATACTTTTACCACTCCCGGGGTGTTCCCGGTTTCGTTCTTTGCCGAGAACCAGACCTGGAATGCTCTTTACCCACAAAACAGAGCCTTCGATATGAAGAGTATTCCAAATTACTCTGTTGTGGTGACTGTTCCGATCGTCGGCAACTTTACTAATGTTACAGTCTCTCCGTTTGTAAAGCGGTTCACGTATATCCATGAGACTGGAATAAACCGGGGAATACCGGACCAGTTTAACTGGACCTTCTACAATTCAACCGCACCAACAATTCCGTTCTATGTGAATAATACAACGAGTCCGATCATCACGTATCAGTTCCCGGTAGTGGAAACCAACCAGACATATCGGATTGATGTAACTGCGTCAAATAATAGTTTCATTCTGAATAAAAAGTGGGTTGTTGATAACTTCTCATCCAACAATGTGGATGTAAATACTAC
>CAZXRT010000187.1:0-5023 GCA_964642535.1 uncultured Methanospirillum sp. | reverse complement strand
CTGCGATACATGGAAAAGAAAAGGATACAAGAATCAGCCAGAGCCAGAAAATGACTCTCATTCCCGGTATTACTCCTTTGATGCTCATATTTCAGCTGAAAAAAAAGAAACAGGTCCTTAATCCCGTTGTGCAGAGAAATTTCTCATGGCTCTATCTCACTTCGCAGCTTGGGCAGAGACGGGTGCAGGCAGATGAAGAGAGTGTGGGCATGCTCAGATTATTGAGATAGATCGCCTCATCCGGAAACCCTGATTCAGCAAGGGCTGCAGATTTCCACTTTTTGAACTCTTCATTTGTAGGATCAAGCATCAGGGCACGGGTGAAGTATTCCCTTGCTTTGGTAAACTCATCCAGATGATAATAACTCTGTCCTCCAAAAAACCATGCCCACCGGTTACATGGGTTCTGGGCAAGGGAAAGGTCAAACTCCGAAGCCGCAAGATGGTATCTGCTCTGGTTCAGATAGCACGTTCCTTTGACATAATACGTCCATGGTATCGATGGATCGAGCTGGATGGCCTTTGAAAGGTACGGGATTGCATACTCACATCTCCCGAGAATATGGAGGATGTCTCCACGGTAGTAATATGCCCAGGCGTTTCCCGGGTCCAGGAGGATTGCCTGGTCAAAACTGCATGATGAATCCTCATATCTGCCCAGTTCATACAGTGACATTCCCATGTAATACCACGCCTCTGAAGAGCGAGGTGAGAGAAGGATTGCCTGATCCAGTGCACGAACAGCATCCTCAAAAAGACGATTGTGGTATGCAATGACTCCTGTATTCAGCCATGGGGTAGCATTGGCAGGGTCTTGCTTCATTCTTTGTTTCTGGATGGCAGGATCCCAGTCCATAGGATTAATGATGGCTGCAATCTTCAAACGCTGCTTCCGGTAGCCTTGATTTGTCGGCTCCAGGGATATTGCCATATCGATGGCTTTCAGTGCTTCTTCCGGCTTTCCAGTGGTCAAAAGGCTGATGCTCTTTTCATAGTAACTCTCCTGCCTGCAGGGCTCCTGTCTGATGCTTTCGTTGAGAGGATGCAAAGCATCCTGACTTTTCCCCTCTACGTTCAGAATACGACCGTAATTATATAATATCCAGTCATTTTCTGGATCCAGCGAGAGGGCCCTTTCGTAACCGGATACCGCTTCATCAGTTCTTCCCAATCCCTCGAGTGTACGTCCTGTTTCAAACCAGACCCCTGGATTGGAGGGATTGAGTTGTCCTGCTTCTTTCAGGTACCCGAGTGCTTCCGAAAACCTTTCGAGTTCGATGAGTGTTGATCCAGCAAAGAAGTACGCATCTGCGTTTGACTTCTCTTTCTGAATTGCTTCAATAAACAGTGATAGGGCAGCACTGAATTCTCCGCGGTCATAGAGCAGTCGACCTTTATTGAAGTATGACCAGGTACTATTCGGCTGAGTGATCAGGTCATGCTCTGTTCTGATCCAGGTAAGAGATTCAGTTGTGTTTTCTGTTTTATTTTCTGATTCTGATTTGTTTTGGGGGATATTCTCAGGTCCCGGAAAAAGCACCTCCTGTGATGAACGGGTAGCATTCAGAGGAGATGGGGTATGTACAGAATTCTCCCGTTCCTGGAGATATGCAGGCACTGTTGTAAAAAATATGACTCCCGTTATCAGAACAATACAGATGATAAGGATCACATGAGAGGACTTCATAGTGGGAAATAGTATTTCACAAGGAAATAGATTTGGGAAAAAGGTTCAAAACGGGAGAGGGACGCTGAGAACCTGGAAATACGAAAGGAGCATGAGGATAAGGGGGACAAATATACCGATCACGATCAGCGCCTTAATCACTTTGTTTCCTGTCTTGTAGAAACAAACTACCGTTATTGCCAGACCGAGAACGATAATCAGGATCGATTCGGTCGTAAAGATGGATTGCCTCTTCGGGTCCATCAGGCTGATGAGGGAGAGTATCAGGGGAGGGAAACTGATATTCCCTGTGATTATTGCAATTATTCCCTTGATCAGGTCAAGCATGAGAAGGGCACGGTTCGTGGCGCTCACGCAGAGATCTTTTTCATGATCCCCAATATAGATATCGCTTCATCCCCGTTCCCCCTCCCCCTCTGATGCCGGGTATTCTCATCCCATCACACTGGATGAAACCGAGGTAATTTTTGTTTCAATCTCGGGAGTCCGGGTGCCTGAAATGATCAGATCATAATTGGTTTTTGTTGCGGGAAGGATCACCTGTTGATTCAGGGTCTGCCGGGTACCTTTTAAAACATCGCCCACGGTGAAGGTGGTGGATGTGAACCGGTATTCCGGAAGATCCCGTGGGGTTGAGAGGATTGTCAGAAGATTCACCTGATACGCATTGTTCTCTCCCGTATTGGCAATCGTAACCGTAATGTCATATGTGATATTACCTGTCGATGGATCTTCACTGTTCTTTTCAAAGGAACTGGTGATATCGAGTTTCGGGTCTGCATACTGTGAACATCCGGCACACAGAATCATCGCGGTGAACAGGATGATGGCGATAGCGGTTATGAGTATTCTCTTCATGTCACTCCTTTCCTAGTTTGCTGATCTTCACTTCAGCTTCACTCAGTGTATCCTCGCATTTCTTGATAATCGTTGTTCCCTGTTCATACAGGGTAATCATCTCGTCAAGGCTCGTTTCGCTGTCTTCAATCTTCCTGACGATCTCTTTGAGTTCGGTTATCAGTTCCTCATACTTTTTCATTCATATTCACCTCTCGAATCCCTGCCGTTGCCAATCCGTCCCTGAAAATAAGTTCAACGGTATCATCCACCACCAGACCGGCTGCAGTGCTGATCACCTCACCATTCCGCTTGACCAGGCAGTATCCCTCCCTGCAGAAGTATGGATTTCGAGCCTGCAGAACAGATCTGAGCGATGTAAGTTCTCTCCTGTGAAAAATCACTGCATGAGCGACCGATTGGGCAAGACGGTCAGCAAGATCGCTGAGTCTGACCCTTCTTTCCGGGATCTCCCTCTTCAGGATCAGGATTGGATTCTTCCCTTCTAGCCGTGCAGCATGCTCCCGGAGATCAACCCGTAACGTGCTGATCTTCAGGCCGGTATAATCACCCAGCCGGTCACCTATATCAACAAGGTACTGCCTTCGCTGGGTGATCTCCCGCTCCATGCGTAATGGTGCGAAACGCTCACGCAGATCATTGAGTTCCTCCTCTGCCTGTTCAATCCGGGAGAGAAGCCGCCTGAATATCCTGCTCCTGATATGATTGAGAGAGTCAATCTCTGCCTTCCGGTCCCTGACACAGACCTCTGCGGCATGGGACGGGGTTGATGCCCGGAAGTCAGCGGCAAGGTCCGCTAAAGTGACATCCACTTCGTGCCCGATGGCAGCAACCACGGGAACCGGGCAGGTGGCGATCGCTTCCACCACGACCGGGTGATTAAACGAGAACAGATCCTCATAACTACCGCCTCCCCGACCCACGATGACCACGTCAACCAGGCCGGCAACCCTCCTGATCGCAGCCGCTATCTCCTCGTGTGCACCGGGACCCTGCACGGCTGTTGGTGAGAGGATGATCCCGGCCGGAAACCGGCAGGATATGACATTCCTGATATCATGGATGACGGCACCCGTCTCTGATGTCACCACTCCGATTGCCTGGGGATATGCGGGGAGGGGACGTTTTCGTTCTGGAGAAAAATACCCTTTTCCCGCAAGTTCACGTCTCCACTCTTCGATGAGCAGTGCCTTCTCACCCGCTCCCGACTGCCACATCCGGGTGATGATGAGCGAGTACGATCCCCCCCGTTCGTAATGACTGATGGATCCATACGCCTCAACGATCATCCCGTCCTCCGGGGTCCAGGGGAGGTTTCGTGCGGCATTTTTCCAGATGGAACATCGGATGGTATACTCCTTCTCTCCCTGCCTCTCACTCAGTGAGAAGTACAGATGCCCTGATCCATGTCGCTTGAAGTTGGTTATCTCACCACAAACTTTGATGTTCTGGAGTTCAGAGTTGTCCAGCAACCGGGTGATGACCTCTGTCACTTCAGAGACTCTGAGTACTGCAGGTCTCTGCTTACCTCCCCATGAATCAAGGGTCTGCTGGTTCATCTTCCTCCTGATCGGTTATTTCCCCCGGTATAGATAATCAATGGTTATGGAGATCTCATTCTCAACGATGTTCTTTCATGATCATTCACTGGATCGGATCTTCTCTGCAGTGGCAGCTTCGGGTGCTGATACCATTGAGTTCTGGCCTGAAACACCCGACTGGTGGCTTGACGGACTGCCAAAGGGCCGGCTTGTGCAGGCGATGGAAACGCATCCCTTTTCATCTCCGCTTTCTCTGCATGCCCCGGTACTGGATCTGAACCCCTGTTCTGTCAATCCCGACGTCGCAGAGGTATCAATTTCATGGATCCTGTACACGATCTCACTGGCGCAGGAGCTGGAAGCGGTCGTCTGCACGATTCATCCCGGCCGGCGGACTTCAAAAAGGCCCCCGTCAGAGATGGACTACCGGCGTCTTGATCACATGCTGGAGATGATCGCCCCCCTGGCACAGAGTTCCGGTGTCAGGATCGCGATTGAGAACATGGAGCCCAGGATCAACTCCCTGCTCAGTACACCTGCTGAAGTGGTCCGTGTCCTTGATGAATATGACTGGCTTTTCTTCACCCTTGATGCCTGTCACGTCGCAGGGCAGGGGACATCTGTTCTTGAAGAGTATATCGAAGGTGCCGGAGACCGCCTCACCAATGTGCATCTCTCCGGAGCCGCGGGCGGCACCATGCATCAGCCCGTTCAGGGCGACCCCTGGGCTCTTTCCTCCCTGGAGATCCTGTCCGGTATCGGATATGGAGGACTTGTCACCCTTGAGATCAACGATCTTGCGGTTGACAAACCCCTGACATATGATGAAAAAATCTCTATTCTGGCTTCAGATGTCGCAACGGTGAGAGAATATCTTTCTTTCCCCGTGTCCGGATGAATGGGTTGACGGTTAGGGTGGATGAGAAAAGGTTGATAT
>CAZXRT010000186.1:3756-5048 GCA_964642535.1 uncultured Methanospirillum sp. | reverse complement strand
CCGTGAAAAATCATATCCTGCATATGTTTCTGATATTGTCATGGCTTCATTCACCGGAATGATGACTGAATCCAGGGTTTTATTCATTCCCTCCACAATTGTCCTGAACTCTCCGCTGTGTCGTGAAGGATCAGCCCTGACCGTCAGTTCTCCCCGGGCTCCGGCGGTTCCCAGAGCGTTCACATCAGCGATTAATGCCCTGATATTATCACGCATCTGGATGAGCGGCCCGTATATCTGGTCCTGATCTGATGCCTTCTCAATTGAAGCAGACATGTCGCCTTCTGATATCCTGGTGACGTACTCGATGAGATTGACAAGCCAGCCATGAACTCCGTTGATGGCATCTTTTAACTTCGCGTGGTCCCCGATACATTCGATCTCCACCCGTTTGCTCAGATCACCTCTGCTGATCTTCTGGAGAACCACGTTGCCATGCCTGATGGGATTGAGGATGGCATCAAGCATCTCGTTCATCTCCCGGATCGTCTCTGCATACGCACCCTTGAAGAGATCAGGATTTCCCCGCTCAGCGAGTTTTCCATCCTTTGCAAAGTTGATCATCCTGATGATCTCTTTCTGCAGTTGTTCGATTGTGTCTGCAACACTGTTCACTGCCTGACGGATCCGTTCATGTTCGCCTTGCTGGACCTGCTGTACACGGGCCTGGATGTCACCGTTTGAGATCTTGACGAGCACCTTGCTCATGTCCCGGAACGGATGCAGAATATCGTCAAGCATCGTGTTAATTTTCAGAACCAGATCCTCGAGATCCCCATGATAGCCGTCCGGAATGAGACGGGCTCGAAGATTCCCTTTTTTCATCTCATCTGATATTGCAAGGATATCTCTGATGATCCTGGATTCAGCACTGTTGTCAATTATTGAAAAAATGATATATCCGCCTGAAACAGCGCTGGTCTGCCTGATACTTCCCTTTCCGTCAAATGAAGAGTTATCAGATCGGGAAAACCTCCATTCAATATTCATAGCCTTCTCAGGAATGACCTTTGACAGGAGTGACTGGATATGGACTGTGGAATCAGTTCCGTCAGGCTGTTTTTCAGTAGAGATCCCTGCCAGGGTTTTTCCCACAATAAATGATTTATCCGGAGATTTGAACAGCTTCGCTCCTGCCTGGTTACATCCACAGAACCGGCCGTCCTTCATGACAAGAACCGCTCCCGGGATACTATCCAGTAATGAGAGGACCTGAGGGTTGTCATATGTCAGGGGGGTATCCTTTGTCTCAATGGTCATAGATAATCATTTCTCCAGTATATGGGCCATAA
>CAZXRT010000186.1:0-3656 GCA_964642535.1 uncultured Methanospirillum sp. | reverse complement strand
CTCTCGGGAGGCAAAAAAGGAGCCTGCGGGATCGGGATGGAAGCACAGCAGTCACGGATTGTGCTGCTTGCTGCCTGCATCGGGGCTGCCACCCATGCAAGTCACGGGCGGCACATGGTGTCGTATCTGATTGAAAAATTCGGACGCCGAAAGCCACTCGATGTCGGTGGCACGACGGTTGGAACTGAAGCACCTGTTATCAGGCTAGTCTGTGGAATCAAACCCACAACCCTTGGTGACCTGGAAACAGTTCTGGATTACTGTGAACGCCAGATCACCGAGCTCCTTGCTGCAACTCATACCGGGCAGGAATCAGACGCCCTTGATTTTGAATCAAAGGTCTTCCATGCCGGCATGATCGATCATGTCGCTCTTGAGGTGGCTGATATTGCCCAGATATCAGCATTTGATTTCCCAAGGGCTGATCCTGAAGCTGCCCTCGTCAGTCTCGGGATCGGAACCGTTGACCGGACAAAGCCGGTGATCCTGGTAGTCGGGCATAATGTTCCTCCTGCAATCGGTATCATCGACTATGCCCGTGAGCAGAAGCTCAGCAGGGATATTGAGATCACCGGTATCTGCTGCACGGCAATCGACCTGACCCGGTACAGCCCTGATGCCCGGATAATCGGTCCGATATCCTGGCAGCTCAGATACATCAGGAGCGGCCTTCCAGATGTTATCGTGGTCGATGAGCAGTGTGTCCGCACGGATCTGCTGAGCGAAGCACAGAAAGTTCACGCCCCCCTGATTGCAACAAGTGGGAAGAACTGCTCCGGACTTCCTGACCGGACGGGGGATGATCCTGATGAGATCATCGCTGACCTGGTGAGCGGTGTCACTCCCGGGGTCCTGATTCTTGATGAGGAGAAAGTCGGGAAAGTGGCGGTAAGAACTGCGATGGCGGTGATGGACCGGCGAAAAAAGTTCAGGACCATTCCTTCCCGTGAGGAGAGTATTGCACTGGCCGGACGATGTGGCGGATGCCAGGAATGTATGAGAGTATGCCCTGTGGAATTACCACTTTCCATGTCCGTCCAGGAGGCAGGAAAAGGAGATCTGGCAGCCCTTTCTGAATTATATTCCCTCTGTATCGGGTGTGGAAGATGTGAAGGGGCGTGCAACAAGGACATTCCTGTTCACAGTCTTATTCTTGAAGCTGCCCAGGATCAGATTGACACGGAAAAGTTCAATGTCCGGGCAGGGCGGGGAGCCATCCAGGATCTCGAGATCCGTGAAGTCGGCGGACCCATTGTTCTGGGTGAGATCCCCGGTGTGATAGCCTTTGTCGGGTGTGCCAACTATCCCCGGGGGATAGAGGATGTGGCAGAGATGGCACGGGAGTTTGCCCGACGGAGATATATCTCTGTAGCCTCGGGATGTTCTGCCATGGCCATCGGAATGCACCGCAACGAAGAAGGTCAGACTCCGTACGAGGAATTTCATGGCAGGTTTGATGCGGGTGGAATTGTGAACGTCGGCTCCTGTGTTTCCAATGCACATATCTCCGGAGCTGCAATCAAGATCGCCAGCATCTTCGCGAAACGCAATTTGCGAGGCAACTATGAAGAGATCGCAGATTACGTGTACAACCGGGTGGGGGCCGTCGGGATCGCCTGGGGGGCGATGTCTCAGAAAGCTGCGGCCATTGCAGCCGGTTTCTGGCGGCTTGGTATTCCGGTTATTGTCGGACCTCATGGTGCCAAGTACCGGCGGATGCTGCTTGGAAGGGCGGACAAGCCGGAAGACTGGGTGGTATTTGATTCCCGGACAGGAGAGACGGTGCAGATCGGCCCGGTCCCTGAGCACCTGTTTATCACTGCAGAGACCCGGGAAGAGGCAATGACGCTGGCAGCAAAGCTTTGTATGCGTCCGAATGACACCTCCCGGGGAAGATCCATGAAACTGACCCATTACATCGATCTCTCCCTCCGGTACTATGGCAGGGTACCTGATGATATCCACCTGTTTGTGAGAAACCCCGCCGATATCCCGGTGACGATGAAAGATACGATCCTCCCGATTATTCAGAAAAAGGGATATAATGAGCAGCCAATACCAAATCCAACCCTGCTCAAATCACAGATCCGGCAGAAGGGGTAACTGATCATGGCATCGGATGATTCCTGGATGAGGGCAGAACTGGGTGGTACCACCCGTGCCAACCTCATCACCAGACCAGAGGTGATTGCCGCTCTTATCAGAAGGGCAAAAAGACCGCTCGTTATTGCCGGACATGAATTGAGCATAGCAGGGCCCGAGAGTGTATCATCCATCGCTTTTTTCCAGGATCTGTCCCGGATCAGGGGGATTGAAATCGTTGCCACATCATATGGAGTCCGCAGTCTTGTTTCTGAAGGAATACAGATCAATTTCGTGATGGGATGCATGGAGATCGTGGACCGGCTCTGTGACCCCGGATGGAAAGGATTTGATGGAGACGGGCCGTATGACCTGGTGATCCTTGCCGGAATTCCGTATTCACTCAGCTGGATTCTCTTCTCCGGCCTTCGAAACGGGGCTGTCAGGTTGAAGACCATTTCTCTGGACCGGCACTACCAGCCTCATGCCTCATGGTCTTTTGGAAATATTACGATAGAATCATGGAGTGAACAATTGCAGGGAATTTTACCTCTTATGGAGAAGGAGTGAGAGATGTTTGAGGATATTCCGGTCGAAGTCGGACTTGTGTACGAAGGAGAACGGATTCGCAAGGAAGACATGCAGGTTGAACTCGGAGGCCCGAAGGTTGATCGGAAATTTGAGATCGTTCTCGTGAAAGATTCTCAGGAGATAGAAGACGGAAAAATATCGGTGATTGGTCCTGATCTTCGTGATATCCCTGAGGGTTCACATGTACTTATGGGAATCTGCGTGGAAGTCTCGGGTTCCCGGCTTGAAGAAGACCTGGAAGGAGTTCTTGAACGGCGGATTCATGAGTACATGAATTATATCCAGGGGGTGATGCACCTGAACCAGAGGTATGATATCTGGATCAGGGTGGGAAAAAAATCATTCGCAAAAGGTCTGGACAGTTTTGTCTATATTGGAAAGGCAATGGAACGGCTGTACCGGAGTGAACTTTCACTGATTGAGAAGATTCAGATAACCTTCATCACCGGAGGTGAAACCTTTGATTCCCTGTACGCGATGGCAAGGGACCGCTATGAGGCCAGGGATGCACGTGCCCGCGGTCTTTCAGACGAAGAAGTGGATACCTTTTACGGCTGTGCCCTCTGCCAGTCCTTTGCTCCTTCCCATATCTGCGTTATCACTCCCCAGCGTTATGCGAACTGTGGTGCCATCAGCTGGTTTGACGGAAGAGCCGCCGCCCGGATGGACCCGGAAGGTCCCATTTTCCCCATTGCCAAGAACTCCTGTATTGATGGGGAGAAAGGGGAGTATTCGGGAGTGAATGAACATGCAAAGAAACGATCGATGGGAGAGGTTGAGCGTGTTTATCTCTATTCTGCTTTTGGATATCCCCATACTTCCTGCGGATGTTTCGAAGCCATTGCATTCTATATTCCTGAAGTGGACGGTTTTGGGATTGTTCACCGCCGGTTCAGCGGTCCCACGGTAAACGGTCTTGCGTTTTCCACCCTTGCTGATTCGACTGCCGGAGGAAGGCAGGTAGACGGGTTTCACGGGATATC